>JAFSXS010000114.1 GCA_017443945.1 Synergistaceae bacterium | reverse complement strand
GTCGTGATAATTGCGGGCGGTTTTGTTCCTAAGAGAGTCAAATATTCGAGTAATTGATCATAATCATCAACAATGCCCCGCAAGCTGTCTTCGAGTCTGTGAATATCCTGCTGTAAGAGCTCATAAATGACTCTGTGTCTTGCGTTCGACGGGATATTATTTAACGTAAACTGGTCATAGCCGAATTTGTCAAATAATAATTTCTCGTGGTCTGGACTCTCAAATAGTGCTTGCAATTCCTGCGCATTTACTTGCGAGTCTTGGTCATATTCGCAAATTCCGCATGATATTAGGCTGCTTTCCTTCTTAGGGTGATTCTTGTGTACTGCAAAAATATAATCGCCTTCAACGCCTGTAATTCGTGATTTAACGTGAACAGTGCCGGCCGAAAAATTTGCGATTTCACCGCCGAGTCTTTCAGCAGTGCCGGACATATCCCAGCAGCCTTCGGAAAATTCGGTTCTGTAGTCGCTCAATAGTGAATTAATACCGAAATATGCGGCCATTTGCTTTAAATCTGCGCGTCCTTGTTTAGCTTGCAATTCATAAACTTTTGCGCCGTCTTTCAATGCGTGGACGTTGCTGGGAGCTTGGGCTAAAATTTTCAAGTATTCCGGCTCTAAATCGACGTTGAATAAAAGTTTTGCGAGTTCTATTGCTCTTGCGGCATAACGCATAATCTGCACGGGCTCAATGCGTGAAATTTCGTCAAAGAACCACCCGCACGATGTGAACATTAAAAGCGCGTTTCTCTGCATTTCGAGTAATGATATAGCTTTGATTCGTTCGTCTGGAGTTAAATTATTTTTTGCTGCGTTTGCCTTCAGGAATTTATCAACGTTTTCGGGGCTCCTGTCAAGAATTACATCAATGTATCTATCCCGCACAATCCACGGATCAATTAATAAATCGCTTGACTCGTATAATTTTGCAAGTTCATCACGCAAAAAGTTCATTGCGTCGCGTAAAGGTTTGCGCCATTCGTGCGAACAGTTCGGCTCTCCAGTCCCGCAAGAACAGTTACTCCGCCAGCGTTCGACTCCGTGTGCACAGCTCCATGAAGAGTTTTCGATAATTTTTACTTCGCTCTCAGGAGGATAGAACGAGAGAAATTCTCCGTAAACTGTGAGTCTTGCTTCTGTTGAGTTATCGAGAGTGTTCAAGCAGTAAGACAACGCCATATCGCCGTATTTGTGATGGTGGCCGTATGATTCGCCGTCTGTTGCGACATGAGATAAAACGGGTCTGCCTGGTTCTGTGTGAGCGTTTATTAATTCCCGTGCAAATTCTCCGCCGTCATCGAGTAAGCCTCCGAACGCAATTTTTTGCGATAATACGCCGTCATAGAAAAATAGTGATATGCTTCGTCCTGAAGGTAAATTGCATTTATATGCGCAAGTTGTGTCAATTTTTGCGCCGCTAACGTCCTGCCAGCCGCCCCAGCCTATAGCCCGCACTGATTTAGCCTGCCACGGTGATAAAACAGTGAATAATATTCCGTTTTCCGCTAAGACTTCGAGAGTCTCTGTATCTACTGCACATTCAGCGAGCCACATACCTTCGGGCATTCGGTTAAAGCGTTTTCTGAAATCTGCGATACCCCATTTGACTTGAGTTTCTTTGTCGCGTCGTGATGCGAGAGGCATAATTATATGATTATAGACTTGTGCCATTGCGGGGCCATGACCGGAAAATTTTTTAATGCCTGCTTTATCTGCGTCTAGTATGCCTTGATAACATAGGGGATCATTTTCTTCGAGCCACGTTAAAAGAGTCGGGCCAATATTGAAGCTCATTCGGGCGTAATTGTTGCAAATTTTTATAATATCTCCCTGTTGATTTAATATTCTTGATGCTGCATTACGGCTGTAACACTCGGCAGAAATTCTTGCGTTCCAATCGTGCCAAGGTGATGCGCTTTCTTGAATTTCTACGGTTTCGAGCCAAGGATTTTCTCTCGGAGGCTGATAAAAATGTCCGTGAATACATATATAGCGCGGCAAAAAAAACATCTCCCTTCACTAGAATAAATTTATTGTTTTACATTATACCCGTTATTATTCGCAGTGTCTGTGTATTTGCGCGATAAAATTTTTTCATTGTGCGTGGGATAAACGTATTCGGGTGGGTGGGTGGGAACTACTCATCCAGCGCGGGGGAAAAATTAAAAGCGTTGTTTATGAATAATGGCCGTAAACATTTTTACAATCGGTGCTGTTTGTGCGTCAATACACGTCTATATCAAGTGCATTTACTATATACGCAAAAATTGTAAGGGAGGACTCCAAAAGCCCGTCCCCCCTTACAAAAAATGCAGATTTGCTGCATTTAACCTCCCCGCCCATGAGTCGCGCGAATGAAGGGTATCGGCTTCAATAAAAATTTTACTCCTTGTGCAGCTTGTCATATAAAGCCGTGAAAATCTGCGGATTCTTTGCCAGTAATCTCACAGGAATAATCATAAACGACAGCACAAAGCAATTAAGCCATGAGTCCAAAGTCAGCGCATGAACGTTCAAGACATCCCCGCCGAACGTAATAAATATATATTGCAGCACGAAAATAAATAACATCACGAACACGCAATTTTTCGACGAGGCCATCCCAAGCCCGTTAAACGTAATTGACATCATGAACACCGCAAATAATGCCGTCCGCAAATAAATAATATCATCGCTCATAAATAATTTTCTGACAGGAGGCAGGAACAACACAGCAAGACATATAAACGTAATATAAGCTGCTCCCGTTAAAATTTCGCTGAACATTGTAGGCGTGATAATATTTTCGTCTCTTGGTATGGGCTTCTCGTTCATGTAAATTTCTCTCGGAGGTTCTGACCCAAACGCTATAGCCGCTAAAGTGTCCATTGCTAAATTAATTAATAATAACTGAATAACTGTCAAGATTACATTTTGTCCGAACAACGGCCCCAAGAAACATATTAACACCGCTGCGACATTGACAGTCAACTGGAATACTAAAAATTTGCGAATACTCTTGAACATTGTGCGCCCGTAGAGAATTGCTTTAGCGATTGATTTAAAATTGTCGTCAAGAATTGTAATATCTCCGGCTTCTTTTGCGACTTCAGTTCCCGAACCCATTGCAAAGCCGACATCAGCTTTTTTCAGTGCAGGAGAGTCATTTACTCCGTCTCCAGTCATGCCGACGACTAAATTTAATTCCTGCGCAATTTTTACGAGTCTGCTCTTATCTGAAGGTAACGCACGCGAGATAACCCGCAAATTTGGTAATAACGCTTTTAATTCCGAGTCGCTCTTCTCGGCCATTTCAGCACTTGTCATAGCAATTTCTTCTGGCTTAGTGATTAATCCGGCCTCTTTTGCGATTGCTATAGCTGTTTCTTTGCGGTCTCCTGTTACCATAACGACTTGAATCCCGGCATTTCTCACACGTTTAATGGCTTCGACTGCTTCTTTGCGGACATTATCGCGAATACTCAAGACACAGATTAACTGCATTCCCTCGTCTGAATCCTTTGCGACTGCTAATAAACGCATTGCCCTGTCTGCTTGAGCGTTAATATATTTATCGAGCTTAGTTTTGCTGGTGATGTTGACGCATTGAGGGATAATTTTTTCGGGTGCGCCTTTGTAGTAAATTCTGCCGTCATTGAGGGTAACGCTTGACATTTTTTTATCAGAGTTGAAGGCTTCAGACTCTTTTATGTCGCGTTCAAACTTTGCAATTTTGTCGAGTAATTTACTATCACTCATGAACAACGCCATTAAAGCGCGATCCGTGCTGTTACCGCCGATTACTGAATTATCGCCGACTCTTGCACTGTTATTGACTCCTGCACCGATTAAAATATCGTCAATGCTTGAGTCCGGTACTTTGTCGAGAGAGTCATAAACTTTTGAGTCAGGAAGTGCAATTTCTGCGATGCTTAATTTTCCTTCTGTAATAGTTCCGGTTTTGTCGCTGAATAAAATATTTAGGCTTCCGGCAGTCTCGAGTCCGTTCAACTTGCGCACTAAAACATTATCGCCGGCCATCTGCATGGACTGGAACGACATCAACATTGACGTAAGCATGGGCAAACCTTCAGGGACGGCACACACTACAATAGTAACTGCTACTGTTATAGCGTCAACAAGAAGTCTCAGCCAGCCGTAAAAATCTCCGGGTGCATTACCGGTTATGAGAGTTCTTGCTAATATTCCGATTATAATTGCTGCTGCACCTGTATAGCCGAAAACTGAAATTTGCTGCGCTAGTTTGCCGAGTTTGACTTGTAAAGGAGTCTTGCGTGTTTCTTCCTGAACTTCGAGAGCAAGTCCGCCGAATAAAGTTTTATCGCCGACAACTAAAATTTTCATATAAGCCTCGCCCGAACATACGACTGTGCCGCGATAAGCATAAAATTTATTTAGCAAGTCTTTCACGTCATAGCTTTGATTCTTTGAGTCTGGAATCTTGTCAGCTTCTTCTGTTTCGCCGTTAAGTGCGGATTGATCTACTTTTATTGCACCGTCGATTATGATTCCGTCTGCGGGGATTTTGTCGCCTGCCTGCAAGTAAATAATATCGTCCTTGACAACTTCGCTGACGTGAATTTCATGAGTGCTGCCATTGCGGATAACTTTTGTAGTTTCTCCGGCTTCCTGTTCTGCTTTGAGTGCCGAGGCTTTATTTTCCTGCTGATATTCGGTGTAAGAAGAGACTCCCGACGCGATTAAGACTGCGATTAGAATCCCGACCGGCTCAAACCATTCCGCACGTCCCATAAAGAATAATACAAGCTGGATAACGAGTGCGCACAATAAAATAATAATCATCGGATCGGTGAGAGAGCTTAGAAATTTTTGATAGAGTGTCTCTCTCGGAAGTTCCGTCAACGTGTTAGAACCGTACTGAGCGCGGCTTGCGTGTACTTCGGAGTCAGTTAAGCCCTTGATTTCGATCATGTAAATAATTCCTCCTGTCTGAGAATAAATAATTACAGTGATTATAACGCAAAGTGCATCGATTCTCACCCGGATTAATTTTGCGGCGACATTAATGAAAAGTTTTTATTGCTATTCAAGTGCATTTGCTATATCTGCAATCGAAAGCGTTATAATAGTTTAATTAGTCGTAACTAGTTTTATTGCGCCTGATTATAACTTTTCGCGAAATTGTAAAGGAGGAACTTTTTATCATGACTAACCGCCGAGGTTTTACGCTCATTGAATTATTAATCGTGCTTGTTATTATCGGGACTCTTAGCGCTATGATGTCAATAACGACTACAAGTGCAAATGATAACGCAAAGGCTTCAGCAATTATCGGTAATCTTATAACTATGAAGAAAGCTGCAATAGTAGACTATCTGGAAAACGGCGATAAAAACTGGACAGATAAAGACACATTACGTAAAGTGGTTGCAGAGGATATTAACACAACTGACGACGCTATAAAAAATTCTAGTTACAGTGTATTGAAGGTCGCCGGTACTGCTCCTGCCACCGATACATGGTATATTGTTTATGCATTCTCAAACACTGACAGCAGCGCAATAAAAGATAACATAGCCGCTAGAGCCGGTACTACTGGAATTTATGCTGCTACTGCTGCCGATACTGTTACAGATACAATCTACACAAATGTTGCAGCTAACACACATATAGCTATAAAGGTTCGTTAATATTATTTAATCAGCAAAACATTTTATGAGCTTCTCTCGCATTGAGTGAGACTCTTTTTCAGCATATAGAAATCTTTGACAGCTTTCATGCCGATTTTGATAATTTTCCTGATATTGATTGAATTGACTCCGCCCTGACGAGGTCTGAACGTTACATCACAAAAATTTATTTTCTCGCGGTAATATGCAAAATAAGTCGTTAACATGACATTTGGCAAGTTAAAATCTTTGGGCATTCTGTCAATATATTTTGCGACTAGTTCAGAACGCATTAATCTAAACGGGCAATTTGCGTCGGGGACTCTGACTCCGAAAATTACGCGCAGAATCATTCGTAAAGTATTCTCGACAAATTTGCGTGAGGCTCCGTCTTTCCTGTCTGGGCGTTTACCGAGAATCGCAGAATAATTATTGCGTTGTTCCCAGAAGGACTCAAATTCTGACGCTAGAGTCTGACCGTCCGAGTCAGTCTGAAATATAAATTCTGCTCCGTTATCGATTGCATATTTATAGCCGTACAATAAAGCTGAACCGTGTCCGCCGTTTTTCTTTGTCAATGGGAGTAATAAATTTTTTCCGCGCGCTGAATCCTGCAAAATTTTATAAGTGTCGTCTTTGCTTCCGTCGTCGATTATTACGAGTCTGGATAAATTATTTGCATTATGACGCTCTATAACTGGATACCAATCTTCGATAAACTGCAAAATATTTTGTGATTCATTGTATGCGGGAGCAATTATATATAATTCTGGC
>JAFSXS010000113.1 GCA_017443945.1 Synergistaceae bacterium | reverse complement strand
TGCAGGCTCATAAAACTTTTCTCCCGCTCCTAAAAATTGAAGTATATAAACGGGTTATAGCTCGAACTCACTATTTCGCAGATTGACACTATCAGCACAAACACAAGCCATATCGACTCAATCCAAGTACGCCGGAATTTATTAACAAATGGAAATATCCCGATTAAACTTGCAAGCAGCACAACCCACGAGCCTTTTACATACACTATAAAGCCTGAATCGCAAAAATTATTCGCATTCAATCCCAGCATTGATGAAATATAATTTATTCCTGACGCTATACTCTCAGACCTGAATATAACCCACGCAAGAATCACTATAAATAGCGTATAGACGTGCGAGAAAATTTTTAGATGCTGAATAATTCTTGTCTCCTTCTCGAATATCAGCACAACAAAATATATTAATCCCCATAAAATAAACGTCCAGTTTGCACCATGCCAAATTCCCGTCAAGAGCCAGACCGCAAAAATATTTAATATATGACGCACTTTATTGACTCGGCTGCCTCCTAACGGTATATAAACATAATCCCGGAACCATGTAGATAATGAAATATGCCACCTGTGCCAAAATTCTGTTACGCTGCTTGAAATATACGGATAATTGAAATTTTCGCTGAAATGAAAACCGAACATCAACCCTAGCCCTATTGCCATATCACTGTAACCGGAGAAATCAAAATATATTTGCAGTGTATAAGCAACCGCCCCCAGCCATGACATCATTACAGACGGATTCACTATATAACCGAAAATATTATCTGCTATGACGGCCAAGAAATTAGCGAGCAGAATTTTTTTCCCAAGACCGTAAATAAAGCGTCTCACACCTTCAGAGAAATCATCAAAATTTTCATGTCTCGTTGTAATCTCGCTCTCAATCTGATTATAACGCACGATAGGCCCTGCAATTAACTGCGGGAAAAACGAAATATATAATGCAACATATAAAGGATTCTTCTGTGGCCTTGAAGTCCCGTAATAGACATCAAAAACGTATGACATCATTTGAAACGTGAAGAATGATATACCAATCGGAAGCGCAATATTTACACGAATCGCATTATAGCCCGTCAAAGCTGCTATATTTGCCGTGATGAATGACGCATATTTAAACACTCCCAATAACGCAACATCAAGCATTATAGCAAGACTCAGCCAAAATTTTTTATGCTCACTCCCAGCCATTAACAAAACTAACAGCCAATTTGCAATTATCGACGCAAGCATTATAAATATAAATACAGGTTCGCCCCATGCATAAAATAATAAGCTCGTGAACAGCAAAATATAATTTCGGGCTGTCCTGCCCTTCAACGCATAATAAATCACGAGAAGGACAGGTAAGAACACAAATAAGAATACTCCGGACGAGAAGACCATTTACTCTTCATTAACTCCTTTCGACATTTTGTCCATTAAAATCGGCGATAATACACCGAGAACGCATAAAACTATTAACACCCAGCACACAGGAGTCGAGAATAAAATTTTCGGGTCTCCTCCTGATAATAATAGCGAGCGTCTAAGACCTTTTTCACCAATCGGGCCGAGTATCAAAGCTAAAACTATTGCAGCATTGTTAAGCCCGAATTTACGAGCAAGCCAGCCTATTACTCCGAATATAAGCATTATTACAACGTCAACAAAATTTTGATGAATCGCAAACGAGCCTACTACACACAAAATCGTTACTGAAGGGATTAATATTGCGTCGCTCAATCTAGCAATGTGAGCAAAACCTCTGCAGCCTAATAAACCTATACCAAGCATGAAAAATTGAATCAGCACAAATCCTGCAAAAAATGTGTATGTCATTTTCGCTGTCTCGCCTACAAATAAATTCGGTCCTGGGGTCAAACCCTGAATAATTAAGCCTCCCATTAATACAGCTGTAACACTTTCGCCGGGGATTCCAAGAGTCAACATCGGAATCAATGAGCCGCCTGTTACTGCGTTATTTGCTGCCTCACTTCCCGCGACTCCTTCATATGAACCGTGGCCGAATAATTCTTTATGTTTTGAAAATTGCCGTGCTGTGTTATATCCCATGAAACACGCGATAGAAGCTCCTGCACCGGGCAAAATTCCTACAAGATTACCGATTATCCATGAACGGCCGATAGTTGGCGCGATTTCGCGTAATTCTGATTTTGTCAGAAGCATTCTATCATTAAATTCTGTAGCTCGTGCACGCTGCTTAATTTTTGACTCTGCCAAAACTAGAGCCTGACTCATCGAGAATAAACCTATTAATGCGCATGTTACGTTAATTCCTTCATATAATGACGCTTGGCCGAACATGAATCTTTTAACACCGTGCATGGGATCCATTCCTATTGTCGAGAGTAATAAACCTAATGCACCGCTCATTAAGCCTTTGACCATTGATTTAGACGAGACACCCGCAATAATCGTGAGTCCAAATATCGAGAGCCAGAAATATTCAGGAGATCCGAATTTCATAGCTAACTGGCCAAGCAAAGGCGCAAAGAAATAAAGCGATATACACGAGAGCAGACCTCCGAAAAATGACGCAATACACGCCGTCCCGAGTGCTTTTCCCGCCTGACCCTTCAGAGTCATTTGATAGCCTTCAATCGCTGTTGCAGCACTCGCAGGAGTCCCAGGTGTGTGAATTAATATCGCAGAAATCGAACCTCCGAAAATTGCCCCGCAATAAATCGCACCTAACATAATCATTCCCGTTGATGCTTCCATTGAAAATGTCATAGGCAGCAATAAAGCTACTCCCATTGCAGCAGATAAACCGGGAAGACAGCCGATAATAATTCCGATTGTAACACCTGCAGTCATCGCTAAAAGATTCACCGGCAAAAACGCGTGTATAAATCCTCCGGCCATTAATGATAAAGTTTCAGTCATCGTTATAACCTCCCATTAATCAAATAATATTCCGGCGGGGAGTCTGACTTCAAGAAATAATGTGAACGCGCAATAAACTAACGCAATTATCACAATTTCAGCAAGAACGGCCTGCCAAATTTTAACGCGCAAAAATAAAAGTGTTACACTCATAAATAATATACTCGCAAGATAAAAGCCTGCATACGGCATTATGGCAAGATAAATTACAATCAGAGCTAATATCATAAAAAATTGAACGGGCAGAAAATTTTTGAAATCTTCCAACCCGCTCGTAACGCCTTCACGAATCGCAGCACGAATCATGTTAATCACGTGCAAAGTCGTCAATGCGGCTAATAAAGCAATCACGCACAACGGATAAATTTGCGCAGCTTTCGGAAGTTGCAGAGTCATATACAGGAAAAATGCGCAAACCCCGTACATCGCGAGACAGACTCCGATATCTGTTTTCTTCATATGTGAGTAAATCCCCTTTCAGAATAGAATTTATCTCACAATATACCCCGTCAAATATTATTTCGCAATTAAAAGCTATGAGCCTTTCACAAATTTTTTAGTTGCATAATAAATTTTGTCGCCGACTATTGAGTGAATGAAATTTTTGAACGTTAAGTAAACAAAACCGGGGAATCTCCGCCATTGTAAGAGATATGCGCTAAGACGTGAAGGGAGCTTTACGCCTCTGCGCTTTAAGAATAAATACGGGTCAGGCTCATTGCTGGAGATAATATTTTCAAAGTGGTTGAAGACTGCAATTTTTTTCTCGCGCCACGAAATTTTTTTATACGTATCGAGGTCAAATACTCCGCTGAAATTTTCTAGTTTATTTATTGCTTCCAACGCTAACAGAGTCGCGGTACATTTAGCGCATTTCGAGCAATTACGGGCATTAGCAGCATCCATGTAGCAGACGTTCAAATATTTTTGCGCGATATTCCAATCTGCAATGCGTTCAACTTTTTCATTGCGTTCATATTGGCAGCCGTCGCTTATTAATTCGAGTCTATCCGTACGAATCAGCGGCACTGAATAACTTTCCGAGAATTGAGCAAAATCACGGTCATGAAAATTTTTCCCGAACGTCAAAATCTGATTATAACTATACGTGCTCGAGACATAATATTTATTTAACGCCTTCTCAAGAGCAATTATACACGACCATATTGCAAAATAACCGGCTTTAGGATCTGAACCGACTTTGTGTGTAAACGCGTGAATATTTGAATTTACTTGATAAACCGGCAGGCCAAGCTCATCTGCTGCGCGTTTGTTTTGTTGGGAGTGAAGGAAATAAACTTTTTCGCATTTTTCGCCGTAATTGCCGAATGTACCAGTATTAAATAAGAACAGTCCATTAATTTTATATTCAGGGTCGGACTCATTAACGAATCTGTCATAAATCGTAGTCAGCGAGTCAACCCCGCAAGAAATTCCGGCACCGATAATATTATGGTCTCCATCACACTCTTTGAAGCAGTCGACAGTTACGTTAATTCTCGACAAATCATCGCTGAAATCGCATAAAATTCTTTGCAGATAATTATTTATATTTCTGTAGAATCTTTTAGAGACGCACCCGTGAATATGTAAATCGTGTTTGTAATACATTCCCAAATACAACGGCACAAGCAGAAACGCATTATAAACATCATCAGCAAGCATTCCGGCATTCTCATCTTTGACGGCGAACCAGATATTTTTTTCTGTATCGCTTAAGAAGTCATGCCCCCCCCCCCCCTGTGTAATTTCTGCAATTAATTTCGTCCAGCCGTTAGACGACTCTTTGTGTAGATTGCTAATATGAATCATAAAAAATTTCCTCCTTTACATACTTTGAAATAAGATTTTCGAGGATGTTTCCGGGCGAATCAAATTCTGCAGAATATTCTATCATGAGAGATTATAAATATTTAGTGTATAATAAAACCATCTGGGGAGTTCGGACGTTGAAGGAAAAAATTTGGAGTGCTTAATTGGGGATAACGAGTCCCCGTTTCAGAAACGAACTCTAAGACGGAAATGGATTAACAATTTTTGAATAAGTCGAATTAATTTCGTAACGGCTCGTATTAGTTCAGTGATGGCTTGTACGAGCTGTGTTGTTTTATCATGAGCGAATATAAATATTAGTGTATAATAAAACCGTCCCTGGGGAGAACAGGACAGTACAAAAACGGGCTTACCTAATGGGGGTTGCGATCCCCACATCAGGAATAACCCAACGAATTAGGAACGCTAGGATTTTTTGAATATTCGGATTAACTCCGTAACGGCTCGTATTAGGTCAGTAATGGCCTGTACGAGTTTTGTTATATTCATCATCCTTATTCCCTCCTTTCTTGGCCAATACTCAGAGGGACACCCCTGGTAGCCTCTCCCGCAAACTTCACGAGAGACTTCCCGTAAAAATTTTATCATAAAACTTTTTCTCATCCGCTAAAGTCATGCACACAACGCACCGAAAATGTGAATGAACAAAGAAAAACGCCCAGCAATTAGGGCAACTAACACAGCAAACCTTTTCGCGAAAAGTATAAAAGGTTTATAATGTAACAAAGCGCACAGCCCGACTCACTAGGACACGCAGCCGGATCATCACATAAAACGGGCGCGAGCGTTTAAGGGTGAAGGTCTGAGTCCAAGTGTTAAGGCAAAAACTTTAGTTAGTTCCTTACACATGGAAGGCAAGGAACATTTAAGAATTTACAAGGAGGTTTTGTAACTATGTCAATGGTAATTCAGCATAACATACCGGCTTTACAGAGTTACAATATTGTTAATAACACAAGTAACGCTCTGCAGAAGTCAATCGCCAAACTTTCAAGCGGTCTTCGCATTAATTCAGCCGCAGACGACGCAGCAGGTCTCGCAATTTCCGAGAAAATGCGCGCACAGATCAGAGGACTCGATAAAGCAGTCGCCAACACTCAGGACGGTATCAGCTTAATCCAGACAGCAGAAGGCGCACTCAGTGAGACTCATTCAATCCTTCAGAGAATGCGCGAGCTTTCAGTCCAGGCAGCAAACGACACATTAACACAGCAGGACAGAAGCTACATTCAGGTTGAAATCGACCAGCTCAACGAGGAAATCACCAGAATCGGCAACACGACTCAGTTCAACAAGAAAAAATTACTCAACGGTGAAGCAGCAGCACTCTGGAGCAGCGACGACAACGAGACAAAAGCTATCATCAACGGCGGTCTCCGTAAGACTGATCAGTTTGGACAGAAAGTCTCTGTAGAGGGCAACTATAAGATTCGCGTTAAAGCAGATCCCGGACAGGGTGAAGTTCAGAAGTCCGACATCATGAAGGTAAAACATGAGAACGTACTTATGAACAAGTCTGTAAATACTGACGGGGGCGTTAAAGATGTTTCCGTTGACAGTGTAGCAGCAGGCAGCTACACAATGTCTTACTATACTGCACCGCAAAATGCTGCTACTGCACAGCTCACTGCAGCTTATGGACTTGGCGGCAATCAGTATGACGCGACAACCGCAATTACATTCAATGCTACTACTGCGCCTGTTACCAAAATTAGCATTCAAACGACTGATGGCGTAGAAATTTGGTCAACATCGGGTTCTGATATTTTCGGTATCGGCGAGAATACCAGCTTCTCAGCAGCAGATCAGCAAACTTTCTTCACTGGCGGTTCAGCAAGCACAGGCCAAGTATTTGCAGGTGTTGAGGATGAAATTATTGCAGCAGCAAGACAGAAGGGTATCACACTGGATTCTGGTGGATTTACAGCAGGTTCATTTGTTACTCACACTATCGACAGGCCTGCACCTGGTCTTAAAATAGTATATGAGGGCGGCGGAAATGGAGTTAGCCCAACCACAACAGGTATTACTCCGCAGGGTCCAAACTATACTGATGCGTCTAATTTATTTACCGTTAATGTTGGTAGCAGCACTTATGATAATGCCAGCGTACTATTTGAGGTTACCGGTATTAATGCAGTAGATCAAACAGTAACCCTTAAAGCAACTGCCAGCCTTCTTTCTCAGGACGGTACAACGACCACAGCAACGCAGGATAACATCATTCTCGGAGGACAAAACCCTGCTCCTGTATATCTTACAGAAATTTTTGGCGGTACTGGCGGTACTGGCGGCACATCAACAACTATTGAACTTAGTGGATCTCTAAGTTTAATTGATGAGAACGCAAAATTTGTCTACTCTATTACTCCTACAACTGACACTGCTACTAACCATATGGCTGTTCAGGTTGAAGGTTCTCTTGACAGTGGCTGGTCTGACAAATGGGACGGCGGCCCCTTCAGAGGTAATACACTTGAGTACACGTTGAACTCTGACAAGACAGCAAACACAGAAATTCACTTCAAAAACTATTTCTTGAATGAGAAAACCGGTGTTGCTGAACTCGGCGATATAATAATGTCAACTGAGCCGACTTTCAAAAATGGCGGAGCTATAGCTTCTCTTCAGGACGGAGATATACTTGCCAGCTTTGACGCTGCATATGTTGGCAAAGTTGCAAAGGGCGACGTTAAACTCCGTGACCTTGACAAATTCTGGAACTCTGAGGGTGTATTTATGCTCGACGATGCCAAGACGATCACCCTCAATCAGGCGAACGGCAACACGGCAAGCGTAACCCTTTACGGATATGACACGCTCAATGACGTAGCAAAGAAGCTCAATGACGCAGTAGCAACAGGTCTCGGCCAAGCAAAATATGTTGATGATGCTACAAAATTTGTAACGTTCGTAGACGGTGCAACAGTCGGCTCAGAGTCTGTAGAAGGAACATTCCTTATTCGTTCGGCAGTACCAGGCAAAGAAGGCGAGATCACCCTTTCTGGAGATGAAAATCTCATAAATGCTCTCTCATTGAACACGATTCAGAAAGCCACTGAGACAACATTTACTGTTGATGTAAGTAACGCACATACCGGCGAGACAATTGCATCAAACGTGAAAGTAACCGGCAACGTAGCACACGGCTTAATCGATGATAACGTTGATATCGAGTTCAGCTCGCTGAAGGGCATTAACGCGTCGTGGAACAGCAAGCTCAACAAGTTTGTATTCTCATCATCAACGCAGGAAACAACGCTTCATATCGCAGACAACACGACAGTATTGCAGATCGGCGCAAATGAGGGCGAAGATATGTCACTCAACATCGGCGACATGAGATCACATGCACTCGGACTCGACGGCGTAAACGTAATGAGCCATGACAGAGCAGCACGCTCAATCACGATCATTGACAACGCTATTGATAAAGTCTCCACTCAGAGAGCAAATCTCGGAGCTTATCAGAACAGATTAGAGTACACGGCGAACAACCTGACGACAGCCAGTGAGAACCTGACCAGCGCAGAGAGCAGAATCCGCGATACAGACATGGCGAAGGAAATGATGAACTTCACGAAGCTCAACATTATGCTTCAGGCCGGAAACTCAATGCTCGCTCAGGCAAACCAGCAGCCGCAGAACGTCCTCAGCCTGATCCGTTAGTAGTCAGTCTTCAGGATAAGTTATTTAATTTAATCGCGCATTTAACGGGGGAAGGGGGGTTATCTCTCTTCCCTTTTTTGATAACAAATTGCGCGTTAAACTGGAGGCAGCAGCACTAAACGGAAGCAGGTGGTTGAGTCATGAAGCTGGATTATACCCTTCCGGCTTATATTCAATCAGCTGCAGCAGAACATCAGCGTCAGGTTGTCAAGACCCGGACACTTGGGAATACAGGCCCGGATTTGCCGGAACCAGCGCGATATAAAAAAAGTTCTGACACTCAGGCACGCCGTACAAATGAGCAAAGCAAAGCAACACAATTAGCGGACAAGGCAAAAAGTGAAGTTATTGACAAGGCTTCAGAAATGCGGCATCTCAAGTATGATGTTATCGAGGACGCTGATATTGTGCAGGTCAGCGTGATTAACAGCTCGGACGGGACAATAATTCGCAAGTTTCCGCCGGACAAAGTTATAAATCTCGTGCAGAAGATTCGCGAGAAAAGAAAATCGAGACATAAATCGCTCGATATGAAGTTATAAATATTTAACCCCCGCAATTGCGCCGAACCCGTGAAAGCGGGGGAAATTAATTTTTTTTCAGGGATGAAGATTTCACACAAGGAAGGTGATGAATTAGAATGTCTATGATTATGAATCACGATATAACGTCCTTAATGGGTCAGCGGATAATGATGCGTAATTCTCTCGCCATGAAACGCTCATTAGAGAAATTATCAACGGGACTGCGCACAAAAATAGCCGATCTTGACAACACGGCAGGACTTGCAATCAGCGAGACTATGAGATCCCGTATATTTGGCATGGAGAAAGCATTATATAACACTCAAGACGGAATAAGCCTCATTCAGACAGCTTCGGGCGCACTTGAGCAGACAAATTCAATGCTTATGCGTATG
>JAFSXS010000112.1 GCA_017443945.1 Synergistaceae bacterium | reverse complement strand
GACTCTAACTCTTGAGGCTCGTTAATTTCCGGCGCTGACTCTGACTCACTCTGTAAAATTTCTTGAATCTCTTGCGAATCTTCCTGTGAGTCTGACTCTATTTCTTGAGGCTCGTTAATTTCCGGCGCTGACTCTGACTCACTCTGTAAAATTTCTTGAATCTCTTGCGAATCTTCCTGTGAGTCTGACTCTATTTCTTGAGGCTCGTTAATCTCTGACTCTGACTCACTCTGTGAAATTTCTTGAATCTCTTGCGAATCTTCCTGTGAGTCTGACTCTATTTCTTGAGGCTCGTTAATTTCTGACTCTGACTCACCCTGTGAAATTTCTTGAATCTCTTGCAAATTTTCTTGTGAGTCTGACTCTAATTCTTGAATCTCGTCAATTTCCTTCTCAATCTCTGACTCTGACTCACTTTGCAAAATTTCCGACTCTGACTGAATCTCTGACGGTTCAAATACTGCCGAGACTTCTATAAATTTTACTTCATCATCACTATTTATATTAACCGGCGCGCTTTTTTCTGTGTCCGGCTTAACTCGTAAAAACGGCATTTAGTCCCCCAGTGCAAGAGTCATCAAATTCTCTACGCGTTTCACATAATCGGCGGGGTTATCTGGTGCAGAGCCTTCGAGAATCAACGACTGATCATATAAAATTTTCAGCATGTCAGAGACTCTATTTTCATCACTCATAGCAATTAACTTTTTTACAATCGGGTGATTTGGGTTAAGCTCTAATATTCTTTTCTGGGGCGGAGGGGTCTGGCCTGCTGAACGTAAAATATTTTCCATTTGAAGCGACATCCCGTTTTTAGAATCACGCAAGACTGCCGGGGAACTCGTTAAATTTAATGACGGCTTTACATCTTCGAGCTTATCTGCAAGTGAGTCAAGTGCAATTTTCTTAACCGCTGCAAAATCTGACTCCAAATTCTTTAATTTCTCGTCATTTGCTTTCTTCTCGTCATCACTGAAGGGACTCACTGAGTCAAGCGCGATATTTAATAATTTCACTGACTCGGCCGGCATTATGAAATTAGCTTCATTCAAGATTACTTCATCAACGGGATCTGTCATTAAGAGAACTTCATAATCTTTGCTCAAGAACGGCTCTAATTTCGGGGAGGCTTTCAACGCTGCTAAATTGTCGCGTCCTGCAAGACAGTAAATACCCTCTTGGCCGGGCTTCATTCTTGACTCATATTCTGATAAAGTAGTCCACTCGTCATTATGGGTAGTCCTGAATAAAGCAATGTCAAAAATATTTTTCGCGTGTTCGCCGTCTTGTATGATGCCTTCTTTCATTATGCGCCCGAATTGAGTCCAGAAAGTTATAAATTTTTCGCGGTCAGAGTCTAATAACTTTTTCAGTTCGTTAAAAATTTTTCTCTGTGTGCTGCGTCTGATTACTCTGATAATGGGCTCATCCTGCAAAATTTCGCGTGAAATATTCAGCGGCAAATCTTCGGAGTCAATTACTCCCCTGATAAAGCGCATATAAGCCGGTATTAAGTCTTTGCAGTCGTTCATGATGAATACGCGATTTATATATAAACTTATGCCGCCCGATTCTGGATTCATGAACAAATCAAACGGTGCCCGCGCAGGAATAAATAATAAACCTTTGAAATTTGTCGAACCTTCTGCGTTAATCTTAATGTGAGTCAAAGGCTCCTGCCAGTCGTGAGTCAAATGCTTGTAGAACTCTTTATAATCGTCTTCTGTTATCTCATTTTCCGGACGCTGCCAAATTGCTTTCTGCGAATTAATAATTTTATCCTTATATAATATCGGCCAAGCAATAAAATCTGAATATTTGCTTATTATTTCGCGTATAGTCCATTCGTCAGCATAATTTTTCGAGTCGGGGTCAGACTCCTTCAAATAAAGTGTTACAGTTGTTCCGCACTCTTTGCGCTGTTCCGTATCTGAAATAGTGTAAGATCCGTCGCCTGTTGATGTAAATTTATTTGTCTCGTTTGTGCCTAGTTTGCGCGAAATGACTTCTACTTTTTCAGCAGCCATGAAGACAGAATAAAACCCGACTCCAAACTGGCCGATTAATTCTTCTTTTGCTTTGCCGCTCTCTACTGCCTGCAAAAATTCCCGCGTGCCTGATTTCGCGATAGTGCCCAAAAATTGAATTAAATCATCTCTTGACATTCCTATGCCGTTATCGCTGACTGATAAAATTTTCTTGTCCTTGTCAGAATCTATAATAATTTCGGGCTTCTCGTTCTCGGCCAATTCTGAATCTTTCAAGCATTCTATACGCCGTTTATCTAGTGCATCTGACGCGTTAGAAATTAACTCGCGCAAAAATATATCCCTGTTCGAGTAAACAGAGTCAATCATCATTCGCAGTAATCCGGCTGTCTCTGATTGGAAATAAAATTTTTCTTCGCTCATTATATATTTACCTTCTAACAAAGCCGGAGACATGCAATTATACACACCTCCGGCCATCGTCTAAAAATTTTCTGATTCTCTCCCTGTAAATTAACTTGCTGCTGCTTCTGTGCTGACCTTCACAACCTGACGGCCGCGATAATAACCGCATGAAGGGCAGGCATGATGTGCGAGCGTTACCTCACCGCAGTGAGGGCAGTTAATAGTTACTGGTGCGCTCAATGCTCCGAGCCAATTTGCTTTTCTCTGTGAGGTTCGTGCATGAGATGTTTTTCTCTTAGGTGTTGCCATGATTATAAATCCCCCTAAATTTTTTATTTACTCGACTACAAAATTTTTCAACGCCGCAAGTCTCGGATCTTCTTCTGTCTTGACGCATGAACATTTACCCAAATTCAAATCAGCACCGCACACAGGACACAATCCCGCGCAGTCTTCCCGGCATAAAACTTTAGTGGGAAGCAACGTATAAACGCTTTCTTGAATCTGAGGCATTATGTCAAGCACACGCCCGAAAAAATCAATCTCTACCGGCATATAATCATCAGGCAAAGAGTCTTCAGATTCAGAGCCATGCAAATAATAAAGATACATTAATTCGCCTGATAATGCAAGATTCACCGGCTTAAGACACCGCGCGCACTCCGACTCAATTTCTGAATCTACAGCTATTTTCACGGTTAATAAATTTTCATCGAGCCAGCTGACAAACGCGTCAACATGCAAGCCCGACGGGAAAATAAATTCTTGGCCGTCAAAATCGAGAACACCCGCAGGAAAATCGAACGGGAAAAAATTTTCTGTCTCGTTGTCATTCTTTGCGGGAGGGTTTATTAATGCTCTTTGCGAGTCAGTAAATAATTTATTCAAATGCGATTCTCTTTGTCTCACGTGCTATCATTAATTCTTCATTAGTGGGCACGACTAAAACTTTTACTTTCGAGTCATCAGCACTGACAATCGCTTCTTTACCGCGAATATTATTTTTTGCCGGGTCAATCTTTACGCCCATGAACTCAAGACCTTTGCAGACTGATTCACGAGTTGCCGCGCTGTTTTCGCCGATTCCTGCTGTGAATACAATTGCGTCGAGTCCTTCCATTGCGACTGTATAAGCACCGATATATTTCTTGATTCCGTATTCGAGCATGTTAATTGCAAGTTTGGCGCGTTCATTGCCGTTATTGGCTGCTTCCTCGACATCGCGTAAATCACTGCTGACTCCGGAAATTCCTAATAAGCCGCTCTTCTTGTTCATGAAATTATTCATTTCGTCTGCGCTGTATTTCGTGATATTCTGCACAAACGGTACGCACGCGGGATCCATGTCGCCCGTTCTTGTTCCCATTAAGACACCTGCAAGCGGCGTTAATCCCATTGAAGTATCGATACATTTTCCATTTTTGACGGCAGTTATTGAGCTTCCGTTTCCTAAGTGGCAAGTTACCATTTTGATTTCATTGATGGGCTTTCCGAGAATCTCTGCTGCTCTCAACGCGACGAAATTATGACTCGTTCCATGTGCGCCGTAACGTCTGACTCTGTGAACCTCGTAAAATTCCCAAGGCAATCCATACATATACGCGTAATCGGGCATTGTCTGATGAAAAGCTGTATCAAATACTACAACGTTCGGCAATTTCGGGAGCGCGTGCTGTATTGCTTCGATTCCCATTATGTGGCCGGGATTGTGCAAAGGTGCTAACGGAATACATTTTCTAAGTGCGTCCATAACTTCATCATTAACAAGTACTGCATCTTTGAAGTAATCACCGCCGGAAACTATGCGATGACCCGCTGCAGAAATTTCATCAAGCGACTTCAGAACGCCGTGATCTTTATCAAGCAGTGCATCAAGTACGAGTTTCATTGCAAATTTGTGATCCTTAATGGGTGTCTCGATTTTGAAGGGGTCTGCTCCTGTTTTTCTGTGAGTGATATTAGAGCCGTCAATGCCGATACGGTCAACAAGACCCTTAGCCGAGACTGACTCGTTTTCCATATCAAATAATTGATATTTCAGTGATGAACTGCCGCAATTGATTACAAGAATTTTCATGACGTTCTGACTAACCTGCTTTCATAATATATATAAAAATGGCGGAGACGTAGAGATTCGAACTCTAGGAACGGAAAACCGCTCAGTTGATTTCGAGTCAACCGCCTTCGACCACTCGGCCACGTCTCCACATCAATAATAACGTGTAGGATGAATTGATTGACGCGTTTAATTATAGCTTTGTGATTATCTCATTGTCAATTAATTTAACGGACTCGAATGTGCTGCCAGAATTTTTTTGCGGACTTCATTATCGAACGGCCATAACGCACCGAATTTATAATCCCATTCATCAGGGACAAATTTGCCGAAGCCAGTGCTGTCCGTAAAAGTCATCTCACCACTATATATTGTGCCTTGTGCTAAATATAAATCAACTCTTACTTGATCGAAATCTTTACATAATTCAGAAGCAATATTTTTAAGTTCGTCATATTGTGCCGGACGATGTGAGACACCTGAAAATTTTTTGCGATTTGGTCTTATAAACGGCATTAATTTATACTCCATATCGTAATAATTTACAGAGAAATCAACATTACGCTGGCCAAATGTAACACAACAAAAATGCGGCTTTCCACCGAAACAGTGAAATTTAAATTCATTTATTGGCACGTCAATATATTGCTCGATTAAAATTTTCGGCTTAATGTCGCGATAATGCATCTCAAAGCTTCCCCACGCATAATTTCTCTTGAGCAAATAATCATATTTTATCTTGAGTGCGGGAATATTTATTTTGCGCTTATCTCTCACAATTGTAATGCTTCCGGAGTCATGATTGCACTTAATCACGAATTTATCAGGCAATGAGTCAAAATTTATCTCATCAAACGAGTCATACACGTCCAATAACGGAATTAAATATTTATCGCCGATTTTCTCCCGAATCCATTCGCGGACAAGATATTTATCTGCGAGTCTAGTTTTTTCCGGAGTGGCCATATAAACTTTTGAGACATTAATTTTTTCGTTGTAGGTCTGGGGATTGTCCCAATTTAATTTACGGTTGAATATGCGTTCATAAGTGTTGCCGACTTCTGACTCAATTTCAGAATAAGACATTGTCTGATGGCGGATATATGCTGCCTCTTGTTCACGTTTAATGCGTTGTTGATTCAGAATCGTTAAAATTTTTGAATGATCGATTAAATGAATCCTGATGAAGTGCCTTGCGTCTCTGAGAAATTTTTTTATCATTATCTGACCTGCTTTCTTGACTCGATAACTTACGATTAATTTTTTTGCGATTATAACATAATTAATCATAAATTTTTTTGCGTGATAAAAATTTTTTTGCCGTGTGAGTCTTTGTGAGTGCGCGAACGAGTCAACATTTTTGTAGTTGCAAATGTAGTTGTAAAAATAGCAGCCTCCGTGAAAAATTTTTCTCGAAGACTGCCGCAATTATTATAACAAAATTTTATTCACTCTTCGACGACCGATTTAATATCTTTGAGGTGCCGCCACTTTCCTGCATAATCGAGTCCATAGCCTACAACAAATTCATCAGGGATTCTAAAGCCGCAGTAATCGACTTTTACTTCAGTTTTTCGGCGTTCGTATTTGTCGAGCAGGACGCAAACTTTCAAACTTGCAGGGTTACGTGCTTTGAGAATGTCTAACAGGTGCGCAAGAGTCAGCCCCGTGTCAATTATATCTTCAATGACGATTACATTTTTGCCTTCAATGCTTTGTTTGAGATCGTGATAAATTCTTACGACTCCGGAACTTTTTGTGCTGTCCCCGTAAGAAGCTACCGACATAAAATCGATTCTTACATCAATATCTTCGGGCATTTCGCGCGCTAAGTCCGTGAGAAAAACTGATGCTCCCGTGAGAATACCTACAAATACAACGCTTTTATCTTTGCCGTTATCTTGTGCGATTTGTGCTGCAATTTCCTTGACTCGTTCAGCAATTTTTTCGCGCGGGATTAATATTTTATCGAGTTTATATGCCATTTATTTTGCCTCCTGATTTAATAGTCCGGGATAAAAATATTTTCGTTCACCTTTCAATTTATCCCAGCCGGCCAAAATTTTTACTGCTTCATTAGCAATTATAATACTGTCATCGACTCCTGAATAAATAAATTTGTTCTTGTTTCTGTCAGCAACGACTGTGAAGACTGCTCCCGACCTTAGCCCGTAAAGATTCGCGAGTGTGAAAATTGTAGCTGCCTCCATCTCAAAATTTAGGACTCTTGCCTGAGTCAAATCTTTTATTTTTTCGCGGTGAAATGACTGCGTGAAATTGTTAAATCCCGGTCTTGCCTGCCCTGCGTGAAATGATGCAGTAGAACATGATATACCGACATGATATTTTTTCCCTAACTTCTCGCACGCTTCAATGAGTGCAAATATAATTTCGTGATCTGCCATTGCCGGATAAGCTAACTCTACATAATTTGTGCTTGTTCCGTCGTGTCTGACTGCTCCCGAACAAATTATCAAGTCGCCGCAATTAATATTTTCATTGATTGCCCCGCATGTGCCTATTCTTATAAAAGTATCTGCGCCGAGATTCGCAAGTTCTTCGATTGCAATAGCACTTGATGAGCCACCTATACCTGTTGAACACGTGCTGACGGGAACGCCCGCAATTTTTCCGCTGAATGATTTATATTCACGATTGAAAGCTATAAATTTTGATTCGTCCCAATTTTGCGCGATTAAATCAGTTCTTCCTGGATCGCCGGGCAGTAAAACATATTTATTTATGTCGCCGCTTTTGCAGTGTATATGATATTGAAGATTGTCGGCCATTACGGGTGTATCAGCACTTGATTGCCATTCCATTTATAAGCTCACGATCTTTTCGCACGTAAAAATTTTTTCGAGAATTTCGCTCATGTCCGTTAATATTCCTGTGCCTAGTGCCTCAGTGAGTCCGAGTCTGTCAGCGCAAGAGTCAGAGATTAGCACTTGAACGCCGTTAGACTCTAAATTTTTCAGGTATTCGCAAGTTTTCGAGTCATATGCTGCGAGATTTACTGCGTTATCGAGTAATGCAATAATTGACGGTTTTATTTGCGAGTCTGCGAGTGCTTGAATAAATTTTTGCATGAATGCGGGACGATATTTCTTATTCTCATATGAAAGAATGACACCTAATGAATCTTGGACAACGACATTTTTTACGGGAGCAATAATTTTTTCGGGTTCGGGCTCTGGCTTGCTTTCTTGAATCTTGATTTCTTGAGGCTCTGACTCGTTATTAATCGGAGCTAATAAAATTTTTTCGGGTTCTGATTCGGGGGGAGAGTCTGATTCTATTTTTCTGCCTGAAGCCACAACGTATAATAGTCCGTCGTCATCCTCAAGAGTTACATTAGGGAATTCGCCTTCAGACGTAAGAAATTTCATCAAGCTGTCTGATTGCGCGGGGCCGTCGATTAAAATTTTTATTTCGTCCTCGTTCTTGAGTGAGGCTCGTACTAACTCTACAGCGTCTGCACCTGATTTACCAGAAGTATTTAATGTCAGCATATTAATTCACATCACCTGAAAAAATATTTTTGTTGTATATTATAAGCGAAAGGAGCAAAAAATTATGTTGGTATTCTGCAAAGATAAAATTTTAGTGAACGGCAATAATTATAATTTCAGCGATGAATACATAAATTCTCACTCAGGCATTGAAATAATTAACGACTCCCGAAAATTTCCGGCAATGTGGCAAAGTATAACGGCTTGGATAGATTCTAGCGAGATAAATTTATATCCTGACGAGAAATTAATAAATCTGCGCGAATTATATCATTTAGGAGGCTTTGAGGCGTTTACTTGTGCTGCGGGTGCGTGGGAGTTCGCAAACTGGTTTAGAAACGTAAAAATTTGCTCGTTCTGCGGTGAAAAATTGTCTCCTAGTGCAAACGATTTTGGGAGAGTTTGTCCGTCCTGCAAAAGAGTCTTTTATGCGCCTCAATCGCCTGCTGTAATAGTAGCTGTTGAACGTGAAAATAAATTATTGCTTGCACACAATAAAGCGTGGCCAAGTGATAGAGTGAGTATAATTGCGGGATTTGTTGAACCTGGCGAGTCTCTTGAGAATGCTGTAACGCGTGAGATTCGTGAGGAAGTCGGAATTGAGGTCAAGCACATAAAATATTTTGGCTCACAGACTTGGCCTTTTCCAAATAGTTTAATGCTGGGTTTTACTGCTGAATACGAGTCAGGCAATTTACATCCGGACGGCGCAGAAATTGAGTCAGCAGGCTTTTATACGCGCGAAGAAATTAATAATATGAACATTCCCGATAAAGCGAGCATTGCAAGAAAGTTAATAGATAATTTTATCGCGACTCATTAATATAAGTGCGTGGAATAAACTTTAAACGGGTGGGTGGGTGGGTCGCTGCTAATTCTTCGCGTGGAATATCCCCTCTGCTTTAGGTCGTCAATTAAATATTTTGTAGTTCTCGAATATAAACCAGTCTGGAGTCTTTAAGCCGTTAAGCTCAATAAATTCATTTACTCGTGCGGGAACTTCCGAAAATAAATCAGTCGGGCGTGTATCAAATAATCCTGCATTCCCGAAAGCCAGCACCCATTTTGACAACGCAAGGCCAGTGATATACGGCGAATAAGCTAAGTCAGAGAGTCCGGAATCTAATCGCGCTAAATCAATGCTTATAACTGGTACATATTCGCGAAAAAGTTTGTGCCAGTCAGAAAAATTTTTTATGTTCAAGTTCGACGGCGCGATTAAAATATTTTCGTCAATTCCTATTGCAGGGAGCAAAATACTTTCAAACGGTGCATTATGGCCGGAATAAAGCCATTCACACGCGGACGATTCACCCTCCGGCAAATTTTCATATAACAAATTATGTGCAAGACGCGCTAAAAGTTTAAGACTCTGGGATCTGTCTGCACCGAGCAAAACAATTTTTCGTGAGTATTTCAGCGAATCAAGTGCAAAGAAGCGCGATTTAAATTCTCGTTCCATCATTGAAGTTATAAGCGAGTTAATCAGGCTTGAAGGCTTAGAGTCGTTAAATGCTCCCTCACTGACTGAATAATTTTGCGTTATTGATGGTAAATTCTGCTTGGCTGATAAAATTTTCTGCAAGTTCTCGCTAACGTCCTGCAAGCGCCATTTTGACGAACCTGTTAAATTATTTTGTTCGAGTGCGGAATTTATGACTCTTGCTGTTCGTTCTGTCCTTAGTATTAAAGCGCGGGCAAATGCATTTTTTCTCAATGGTGCGAGATAATTAATAACTTCTTCAACATTTGAGTCAATCCATTCGGGCGATTTCTTGTCATAAAATTTTTCGAGCGCAGTTTTTGCAGATACAGGAACAACGTCAACATCGAGACCAGCAAATTTTTTCATGCCGGTTTGTAATGCTTTAACGTCAGAAATTATTTTATCGTGAGCAGATTTTATAACTCTTCCGGCTTCAGAGTCTTGGCGTTCAAGATCTATTTGCGAGAGAACGAATATAATTTTTTCATTGAGGGTCATAATTATCCGCAAAAATTCATAATCGGCAGCTTTGAGTCTTGCGCGTATGGGAGTAACGTAAATGATATAATCCAATTCAGGCAAAATATTTCGAAGTGCAGCACCTCCGGAACTTGCAAGCGCGTCAAATCCTGGAGTATCGACAAAGCAAAGCCCTTCAGGAATCAACGCACCCGGAATAATTATTTCGATTCTTGCTATGCCTGCGCGGTTTGATGGATTAAAATTTTCGCTCGCAATATTTCGCATAAATGACGCTGTTAATTTTCTGCTGGGTATAAGTTCGACTCGTCCGTCCTGATAAAAAATTTTTGCGCTCCTTGACTCGCCTTCTCTGCAAATAATCGGAATATTTGTTGTTGCCCGCGTTTGTTCGGGTATTAATTTCTCGCCTAAAAGCGCATTGATGAAACTTGATTTTCCGCTGCTAGTGAGTCCAGTTATCCCGATTGTTAAAGCCGACTCATTTAATGAACGTCTCAAAGCTGTTAATTGATTATTGCCGGTTAAGACGTTGAGAGCAGAATTTATATTTTTCTCTAGTTCAGAGCGTATAAAATTTTCTTGAGCGTCGGAGCTTGATAATTGCAAAATTGCCGGACTCGCTGAAAAGATTCGCCGTTGAATTTCCCGTCTGAGTCTCATATTTTCCTGCTGTAAATCTTCTATTGCGCTTATGTCGTTAAGAGTCATCACACCTTGAACGCGTACAGCTTCTAAAATTTTGACTCGTCCGTTATTGTCAGTGCATTCGATTTTGTCGCCTTCGTTGGAGTTCTCAAGCCACGCACTTAACGCGAGAGTCTCCCGGCCAAATAATTTTATGGGGCTGTTGTCTGAATTTCTCTGAATGAAAGCGTCGAGTCTGAATGCGCGATAAAAGCCGTCTCCGCAATATAAATTTCTTACGAGCGATAAAAAATTTTCATGTCCGTTAATGAATTTCTCGAATCTTGAAATTTGCGCGTGATTCTTTGGGTGGCAAAGTTCGAACCATTGATCTAAAGTTTTAGGGCAGGTGTTATTATTGAGTCTCATAATTTGCAGAAGCTCATTAGAGAAATATATTTCTCTTGACGGAAAAATAACGGTTAATTCCGGCAAATAAGGAGAATTTATAAAATTTTCGCGTTCCCATTCAGAAATATTTTGCATTGGCTGCCCTCGACTATAATAAATTTTCGCGTAAATAATATCATAGAGTTAATTTTGTCATATGGGGGGAATCTATAAAATTTCTTGCGCGGGTATTAGAAATATTTTGCATTGACTGTCCTCGAATATAATAAATTTTTCACATAAATAATATCATAGAGTTAATTTCGTCATATGAGGAGAATCTATAAAATTTCTTGCGCGGGCATTAGAAATATTTTGCATTGGCTGCCCTCGACTATAATAAATTTTCGCGTAAATAATATCATAGAGTTAATTTCGTCATATGAGGGGAATCTATAAAATTTCTTGCGCGGGCATTAGAAATATTTTGCATTGGCTGCCCTCGACTATAATAAATTTTTCACATAAATAATATCATAGAGTTAATTTTGTCATATGGGGGGAATCTATAAAATTTCTTGCGCGGGTATTAGAAATATTTTGCATTGACTGTCCTCGAATATATAAATTTTCACATAAATAATATCATAGAGTTAATTTCGTCATATGAGGGGAATCTATAAAATTTCTTGCGCGGGCATTAGAAATATTTTGCATTGACTGTCCTCGACTATAATAAATTTTTCACATAAATAATATCACATTGCCGTCCTGTTATCCCTCACCCTCACAACCCAAAGAGTGAGTCAAAAGATTCTGCATATTGTAAATTTTTGTATATAATTTCACGAGTAAGTATCTATAAATTTTAGGAAGTGTTGAAATTTGGCTAATTTAAAATGGGGTGGCGTTAACTGTCTCGAACTCGCAAATAAATTCGGTACTCCTTTATACGTCTTTGACTCCGGAATAATCAAAGCACGCTGCAAGGAACTTCGCGAAACTTTTATAGACCGCTGGGAAAATGTGAGAGTCCGTTACGCAAGCAAAGCATTCTTGACACGTTCAATGGCAAAATTAATCGAGCTTGAGGGACTTGGCCTCGATGTTGTCTCATTGGGTGAATTATATACGGCCTTGAGCGCAAATTTTCCCCCTGAAAGAATCGAAATGAACGGCAACGCAAAGAGTCACGAAGAAATTTCTTTATGTGTCAAATCTGGAGTAGGCCGCATAATAGTTGACCATCCAGACGAATTAAGCATAATCGAGCATTACGCAAAAGAATACGGGCGCGTTCAGAAAATTTTAATCCGCGTTGCACCAGGAGTCGACGCTCACACTCACGCATATATCGCAACAGGCCAGACGGGAAGCAAATTCGGTTTTCCTCTTGACGGCGATATGCTCACCGACGCAATTAAATACGCAATGAACAGCAAATATATAAATCTTAGGGGACTTCATTTTCACGTAGGGTCGCAATTATTTGAAGTCGACGATTATTTGAAATCTCTTGACGTAATTATAAATCTCATGAAAAATTTGCAGGACTCAATAAATTTTACGACTCATGAACTAAATATCGGCGGAGGCTTCGGAGCTGTCATTAATCCCGCAATACCCGCTATGAAATCAGAATTTTACACGGACAAAATTATGAATCTTCTGCACGAAAAATGTAAATTATATAATCTCGAAATCCCCCGCACAGTAATCGAGCCCGGCCGCTGGATAATTTCTGAGTCCGGGATAACTCTTTATCAGGTCGAGAACGTAAAAATTTTAGACGGACTCACTTATATTGCAGTAAACGGAGGAATGGCCGATAATCCGAGATACGCGCTTTATCAGGCAGAATATAACGCAGTCAGAGTGAAAGATTTTGACTCCCCGGCAAGTTATAAAGACTCTCAGGTCTCAATTGTCGGAAAATGCTGCGAGTCCGGCGATATTTTAATCGAGAATGCAAAGATTCAGGAAGTCAAAGCGGGCGACATTATTGCACTTTACAACACGGGCGCATATACCTTCAGCATGTCGAGCACATATAATAAATTACAGCGTCCTGCGGTTGTGTTCGTCGAGAATGGGAACGCAAAATTAATTGTCGAACGTCAGACTCTCGAAGATATTACGCGGGGGGATCTGCTCATAAATTAATAATTGCTGCTAAATTTTCCGATAAATTATGCAGGATATTATTTCATGACAGGAGGTTAAATTTTTATGGCATCTATGAGCATTTCGGGTGTAGTTTCCGGGATGGACTGGGACAGCATGATAGACTCAATAATCGAATCAGCCGCAGAGCCCGCGCAGGTTCAAGTCAACAAGAAAACTAATTTAACCCGCAAAAAAAGTTTGTTCGAAGAAATGAAGGTCATGGTGCAGGGTATACAAAACTCTATGACTTCATTAAAATTGCCATCGACCTATAACGCTAAAGAAATCGAAATTGAACGCCTTGACTCGAACGCTTCATATAAGGGCGTATTAACAGCAACAGTAAACGCAGATGCAGAAGTCAGCGTACATGAATTAGAAGTCCAGCAAATTGCACGCGCTCAGACAAATAGATCAAGTCAAATAACAAGTTCAACATTAGGCGGCGCAGGAGTTACGGACTCGACTCTATATATTTCGGCAGCAGGACAGAAAATCGGCGTTGATGTTTATTCGACAGATACGCTTCAATCTCTGAAATCGCGAATCAATAACACGTTAAAGACTCTTGACACACCCATTAATGTTACTGCTTATGTGTCAGATAATAAATTACTTTTGCGCAGTGATTACACCGGCACGGGCGAGACTTCCGTTGAAGAGACAATCTCTTACAGCTTAAACGGGTATAATAAATTATCTGATATTCTCGTCGATGAAGGCAACGAAAGCAGTTTATCAATAAGCGGCTACACTCAGGGCACTGATTATGTAGTAGTTAATACTCCTGAAGGCAGCGAAATAAGATGGAACTTGTACGAGGACACCGACGAAGTAAAGCTCGGCGATAGTATTTCTGCGACATATACATTTGGGGCGGGAGACGTTTTTGACTCGTCCGTAATGGATATAAGCGCGACTAAAGGTTCAAGCACTGAAAGCACAAAAAGTGTATCGAGTCTGCTGGGATTTACTCCGAAATATTATGAGAATCTCAAGATAAAAGATTCTAACGGTGCAATTTACACTTACGGCAAGGACTTTACTATTAATGACAGCGGCGCAGTTGAATGGCTGCAATCTGAGACTATATCAAAGAAACCTTCAGGAACTTACACGGTAAATTATCCCGGAGCAGTGCTGAAATCAACTAATACAGTAACTGTAGGCACAAACACAAGCGGCACAATTGTAAGAGATGTAAACATGACAAGCAACGGATTTTACACTTATGCAGAGCTTAACGAAAAATATAATGAGCTTTACGGCACGGATATTCCTACAGTTGATTTTACTCACAGCAACGGAACTACTTATACATATCTTAATCCTTCTGAAGGTTTTAACATTGACGGCTATGAATATGGCAAGGATTACGTTCTAAGAAAGGGCGGAAATGATATTTTAATCACATGGTCAGGCCATAGCATAGCAACACTTTACGCAAATAATCAGGGAATCGACATAAGCGACGCAAAATATGCAGCTATCGGAGATACTTATAATCTTGAGTTTGTCGCAGATTTAACAGCAACAGGCGACGAAAGCACAGACATATCGACTCTTTTAGGGACTTCTGTAGACTCGAGCGATTATGCAAATCTTGTTATCACTGACGAGGACGGCACAAATTACACTTACGGCGAAGACTTCACTATCAATAGCAGCGGTGTAATTGAGTGGCTCGGTACTGTTTCATATCCAGACGCAGTAAACCCCGCCGACGGTACAGAATATTCATTTATTTACACGAGCGCAAAGCCCATTACAGCAAGTGTAACAAGTTCGCAGTTAATAAGCGGTGATTCTTACTTTCTTTATTTAAATGCGGACGATCAAGCCAACCCAAGAGGTTTAAGCTACTCTCAATTTCTCAGCGACATTGGCGGCACTCTTACTGCTGACTCTGTAAAGCAAAATTTAACCGTCTCAAGCACCGATTCAAGCGGCAATACAACTACATACACATATGGAACAGATTTCATGATTGATAACAGAGGCGCGGGCTATCCTTCTATAAGATGGCTTAGTTCAAATCATCCGGAATCTTTTGACGTAACTTTTACCGGCCATACTTCAGGCGTTGACAGCGGCGGAGAGACTCTAAAATTTGATGTTGAACGTTCATACACTGATGATATATTATCGTCTTCAAGTGATGACATACCATATTACTCGAAATTTTCAGGCGGTACTACAACAATCACTCAAGGCGGAAAAACTTATTATGAAGGCGTTGACTTTGAAGTCGTAGAACTCGATGATAATGACGACACAACAACTAACCGCGCACAAATTCAATGGCTCACTGATACGGGCTATGAATGGTATCTGCCTCAGTCCGGGCAAAATTCGCGCTACACAATAAATTTAACTGACTCAGACGGCACGACTCACTCTTATTCAGGCATTAGAGATTATCAAGATACACTTGACATGCGCGACTACGGTTTTACGAGCGTCAACGGTGCAATCACGTCCGTAACTTATCAGGGCAGCAGCACTCATACTTATGACTTAACTAGCACGACAACTGACTCAGACGGCGACACACCATCGCAAAATATGCAGGACGAAATCGGGACTCGTTACAGCGAAGGCACTAACGGAGGCGTAAAAGTCTTTAATTTCGACTGGGTAACACCGGAAAGAACTGCTAACTCTTTACCCGAAAGCAACGCTCAATTAACAGTCAGTTACGGCTACGATGCTAACACTTTTGAATTAAGCGACTCAAACGATAATAGCTTATTGAAGGCTTTGGGCTTCCTAAATTCAAGCGGGGAATACGACGACGACAATTACACAGCCGCCCAGAATGCAAAAATAGTTCTCGACGGGACAAATACTATTGAGCGTTCATCAAATTATATCGGCTCATCCTACGAAAACGAAATCGACGAGCTTAAGGGCGTAACTTTGACTCTAAAAGGTGTCGGCACTGTATCGCTTGATATTGCACATGACGCAGAGAAAGCAGTCGAGTCGATTCAAACATTTGTTGACGGCTACAATGATTTAATGACTTGGATGAATACGAGAATGACAGAGAGTCAAGTCGACGAGGACACAGCAGCAACAGTTGACTCCGACGATTTCAGAATGAGATGGGGACTCTTGCACGGAAACGCTTTATTACGTCAGACGAAGAGTCAAATGCGTAATATAGTCGCGCAAAATTTCACGTTCTCATTCACCCAGCGTGTAAGCTCTGAAGAAATTTACGGGACAATGGCTCATAACGGATTGAAAGCTGACTCGACTCTAAGACTTAGAATCGGCACAAAATATGTTGATGTACCTGTTTATACAACTGACACGATAAGCGACATAGCAGCCCGAATCAATGACCCTGACAATTACGCAATGAGAGCAATTTTTTACGACGATGACGGGAATTTATTAGAGCAGCCGTTAATCAAAGCTAATGTCGAGAATGACGTGTTAGCAATTAATTCAACTTCTGAAGACGAAATAACAATGTCAGGCACAGCAGCAATGAACGCCCTTAAAATGAATTACACCTACAAAGGCATTTATCAGCTTGGAATCTCGACAACTTCAACCGATTACGGCAAAAGCGGCGAACTTGAATTTGACACAAGTAAATTTATGGAAGCTCTTGAAGATAACCCGACAGAGACTCAAAATTTGATGATGAAATTTGCTGCTGAGATGGACACGTGGCTAAAATCAATGCTGACAACTTCTGCGAGCGGAGAAACAAAAGGCACATTAACGCGCCAAATCGACGACATTCAGACACAAATTGACTCAATTAATGAATATCTCGAAAACTATCAAGAAAGACTCGATCGCATGGAAGAGTCATTACGTTCAAAGTATGCAGCAGCCGAAGACAGAATCGCCCAATTATCGCAGAAAGCAAGTTCAATAGCAGCAATCTTGAATCAGCTTAACGGCACAAGCTCAAGTTCTAGCAGCAGTTCATCAAGTTCATAAAAAAATTTTTCGGCAGGTCTTGACTCGTTCAGGGCTTGCCATTTATTTATATAAATCTTCCAGCAAATTTTTCACTGATTCAATATCTCCGCACTTAATTATATGAGAGTCTTCACGCTTTATAGTTTCCGGCGAACCTCCCGAATCATAAGTAATAACAGGTGTCCCGCACGACTCGGCCTCAAGATTTACAGTCGGATAATTTTCTTCTCTGCTGGGGTTAAAGAATATGTCTGACTCAGTATAAATATTTGCAAGCTCGATTTGATTATTTGTGCGCGGGATTGCGATAATATTTGCGGGTAAATTTTTTATTTGCGAAGGCTTTAACCCTACGAGGACAATTGCAAATTTTTTCGCGTCAAGGATTTCAGCAAGTTTTATGAAGTCATCGAGTCCCTTGCGTTTTTCCCATATGCTTGCGACTCCCAGAATAATTTTTTTGTCCTGCAAATTATATTTTTCCCGGAAATTTCCCGGCGCAGGCTTGAAAATATTTCTATCAATCGTGTTATATCTGACTTCGACGGGGTAATCACGCAGAAAACTTTTTTTGACGAGTCCGGCCAGCCACTTTGAGGGTGTTATAATCGTTAAATCTTTGACTCCAGTGAATAAAATTTTTTTGTCAGCGAAATTTTTACGACTCGAATCTACAAAACTTGCAGGATAAGAATTTTTTTGCGGGCAATTTTCACAATGAGTCATCCATTTATCGCAAGCTGCCATAGTAAAATATGCACAATGACCCGTAAAGCTCCAGCAGTCGTGAAGAGTCCAGAAAATTTTTAGATCTTCGCGCGCCTTAATCCAGTTAAATAACAGCTCGATATTTATATAATAGCCGTGAATGTTATGCAGCCATAAAATATTTGGATTGAATTTATCAGCCCATTTCAGAAAATTTTTTGTCGCATTAGTCGAGTAAAAGCCGTGCCTGTCTGTCAAGCGCGTCATTAATGCATGAAAATATAAATCTGATTTACTGCCGATCTTGACCGCAAATTTTTTGAATCTTTCCGGTACATAATCGCTGCGGCCATAAGCAATTTTTACGTTATGACCTTCACGCGCGTAATTTTCTGCAAGTTCGCCTGTTATTTTGCCGGTGCTGCCAGTTCCGCAGACTGAGTTAATAAATAGTACGTTCATAAAAATTTATTGCCTCTTTTATCATTTTGCATATTATAGTCAACGAAAATTATAGCAAAAAAACGTGTCCCCTTTTCACAGAGAACACGCTTTGAAATTTTTTATTGTTATTATGCTTTATTCGTAATCGATTTGATTTCTGCGGTCAACGTACACTCTTGAGACTCTTGCAAGCGGTATATTGTGCCATTCGTGCCAGCGTCCTGCGTAATAGAGCCTCAAGTCCCAGTGTGATGAATTTCTTCTGTATCGATTGACGTTATTAAACGTTATTCGAGAGTGATAGCCATTTCTTAAACGTCCCGGCGTAATCGTGTCAAGATCTGGATCCCATTCATCGTTACCGCTCGGACTTGCCATCATTCGTGTAATGTTGTAGCCCGTATTGTTATACAGCGTGAAATTGAGATTATACGCTGCTGCCGTTGAAGCTGCCACTACCACTAAGAGTACTGCGAGAATAAATCTTTTCATTGTACGATACCTCCGAGTTATAAAAATTTTGCTGTGTAAAAAATTTTCGCACGTTACTGTGATGTTTTTGCGGAGATTAATTTATTCACGAAAATTTATATTTGCGTTGATTATAGCATGTTTATTAAAATCGTTGTGGGGAGAATCGCTTAATTATTGTTATGAAAAAATTTGCTGACTCATAATTATTATTTTATCACTCGCAAATGAGTCAATTATCACAAAAAATTTCTCTGTCTTGAATGGCTGCAAAAACTTTTGTAAGGCGTTATCATTTCTTGAGACAATACGGGCAATTAATTAATAAAAATTTGCTGACTCGTAATTATTATTTTATCGCACGTAAATTAATTGATTATCACAAAAAATTTCTCTGTTAAACTATGTGAACGCTAAAAAATTTCAAAGTTTTTGTATTGGTAAATGTATTAGTAAAAACTCTTTCCCGCCGGATAAAATATTTTTGTGGAATTTATGCGCAGATAATTATATAGCAAAAGTAAAATTTTATATACTAATCCCGATAAGCACATCAAAGTTTTTACAGTTATTCAATAAAGTCTTTCGGAAACATGCATTTATAACTACGGGGGGGGAGGAAGAGCGCGAGAAAAAACGGGTTTTAGGGGTTTTGTCTCACACACATACAACAAATTTTTTGTAAATATTCAAGTTTTTAGCTCAACAAAAATATTTTGTAATAGTTTTCCGAAATTGTTTAATAATTCACAATGCACACAAGCAAAAATTTTTGTAGACATTCAAGCATATTTACTATATCACGCCATATTAAGTGTATAATTACAAATAAGATGGTTGTGGCGTCGACCATTGGAGGAGAACTCGTAAGACCTGAGCAATCAGGCAAGGTTTGAGGATACCAGAATCTCCCGACTTCAGTCGTGGGGAGTACGTCAAAGCAAGTTAATTGAGAGGAAAAATTTTATCGTGCAAAATATAATAACTCAATGTGAAAATTGGCTTCGTGAACAAGTCAGCAAGGCCGGTGCAAATGGAATAATTCTAGGACTTTCCGGCGGGATTGACTCTTCTGTTCTCGCAGCTATTGGCCGTAAAGCTCTGGGAAAATCCGGAGTCTTTGGTGTCATTATGCCGTGTCATAGCATTGACGAAGACGAGGCCGACGCAAGATTATTAGCAGAAAAATTTGATATTTCGTTCAAGCTCGTAAATCTTTCGGGAGTCTATGATTCGATTCTTGACTCTCTCGGCGAAGAAATTACTACTCTCGCTAAATCAAATCTCAAAGCGCGCTTAAGAATGGTAACTTTATATGCACTGGGACAAACTAAAAATTTTCTCGTCTGCGGAACAAGCAATAAATCAGAATATGAAACAGGCTACTTCACGAAATATGGAGATTCGGGCGTTGACTTGATGCCGCTCGCAAATTTCTTGAAGCGTGATATACGGGAAATCGCAAAAATTTTGAACGTTCCGGAGAAAATTATTAACAAGGCACCCAGCGCAGGACTCTATCAGGGTCAGACGGACGAGTCAGACATGGGATTTACTTACGAGATTTTAGACGAATATTTATCATCAGGAAATATCAGCGATTCTAAAGCACGTGAAAGAATCGACGTAATGAGAAGACGCAGCGAACACAAACGCCAGCCGATTCCAATTTTCAAATTTTAGTAGGAGTGATTTAACTTGTCAGGACATTCAAAATGGGCAAATATTAAGCACCGTAAAGCAGCTCAGGACGCAAAAAGGGGAAATTTATTCCAGAAATTAGTACGCGCAATCATTATCGCAGCTAAAGACGGAGGCGGCGACCCTGCTATGAACATGCGCCTCAAGACAGCTATCGAACGCGCTAAGGCCGTCAGTGTTCCAAATGATAATATAACTCGTGCAATTAAACGCGGTACAGGCGAACTCGGCGACATAACTTACGATGAATTAACTTACGAGGCTTACGGGCCTTCAGGAATCGCAGTACTTGTCAACGTCATGACAGATAACAGAAATAGAACGACTCCCGAAATCCGCGCTCTATTAGCACGTAACGGCGGTCAAATGGGCGAGTCTGGTTCAGTTGCGTGGATGTTCGACCGCAAAGGAGTTATCGAGGTTAAAGGCGAAGGACTCGACGAGGACGCTTTAATGACTGTAGGACTTGACTCCGGCATGTCGGACATGGAAGCAAGCGAAGAAGGTTTTACACTTTATTGTGAGCCCGGTGATTTGGACGCATTGCAGAAAACTCTTGAGGATAATAAATACGTCGTTGACAGTGCAGAAGTCTCAATGATCGCAAAGACTCCCGTTGAAATTTCTGATCCTGAGGCAGCACGAAAAATTTTGCGGCTCGTTGATGCTCTCGAAGAACATGACGACGTTCAGAATGTTTACTCAAATTTTGATATTCCTGATGAAGTAGCTTCACAGATTGAGGAAGATTAATTTTTGCGCGTTTGTCTTGGAATTGATCCGGGGTTAGCTAGAGTCGGTTACGGAGCTGTGAGTCAGTCAGGCTCAACCCTGCAGGCACTCAATTACGGCTGTATCGAAACTAGCCCCGACATGAAATTTAGTAATAGGCTCCTGAAAATTTATGATTCACTTCGGGAGCAAATTTTGTTGTGTAAACCTGATTTTCTCTCGGTTGAACGTTTATTTTTCGGGCGCAACACAACGACGGCGGAATTTGTTTATCAAGCGCGGGGGATAATTATTTTACTCGCAGCACAAAATAATTTGCCAGTCTTCGAACCTAAGCCCAACCAGATAAAATTGACTCTTTGCGGGACGGGGACAGCTGATAAATCGCAGGTTCAGAAAATGATACAACGATTCTTAGCACTTGATGAGATTCCCAAGCCCGACGACACAGCAGACGCACTCGCCGCAGCAGTTACAGGACTCGCAATGGAGAAATTTTCATGATTCGTTCATTAACCGGCCAAGTTCTTGATATTTTGGGAAATATAATAATTCTTGACGTAAACGGAATCGGCTTTGAGATTCTTTGTTCGCGTTCAATTTTGAGTCAGTCAAAAACGGGTGAAAATTTGCGTGTGATAACTTCATTGCAGATTTCAGAATCGGGAGCAGTTATTTACGGGTTCAGCTCTGAACGTGAACGGGAATTTTTTACGCGGTTGACAAGCGTTAAAGGAGTCGGAGGCCGCACAGGTATAGCGATTTTGTCTGAATTATCGCTTGATGAAGTTGTTCGTGCTGTATCGTCTGCTGATGTGAACGCCTTTACAAGAGTCCCCGGAATTGGCCGTAAAACTGCTGAAAGACTCTGTTTTGAATTAAAGAATGTTGCTGCGTTAAAAGTTATGGGCGGCGATGAAAATATTTCAAGTGAGCAAAAGTCTTCAGGTCATGCAGACTCAGTTATTGACGCGCTATTATCACTTGGATTCACACGTTCGGACGCGGGCGGGGTCGTTAATTTACTGCGGGCTGCTCACGGAGAAAATTTTAACTCATTGAGCGAAGAAGATTTATTACGACTCGCATTAAGGGAGCTTCACAAATAATGACTGATAGAATCTTTGACACGCCCAGAAATCAGGAAGATTTAACGATTAGGCCGAAATATTTAGCTGATTTTATCGGTCAGGAAAAATTACGCGAGAAATTACAGATTTACATATCAGCAGCTAAGGGACGTAATGAGCCTCTCGACCATATTTTATTTTACGGCCCTCCTGGACTTGGAAAAACGACTCTGGCCGGAATAATCGCGCAGGAAATGGGCGGACAATTACGCACGACAACAGGTCCCGCACTTGAACGCGCCGGAGACTTGGCCGCAATTGTTTCAAATATTGAGCGCAACGACGTTTTATTTATTGACGAGATTCACCGAATGCCCGCACAGGTTGAGGAAATTTTATATCCCGCAATGGAAGATTTTACGCTTCATATAGTTGTAGGTAAGGGCCCCATGGCGCGCACAATAGCTCTTAACCTGCCGAAATTCACACTTTGCGGAGCTACGACGAGATTAGGACTCTTGACTTCACCTTTACGCGCGAGATTTGGAATCGTTGAGCAGTTAGCTTTATACACTGATGAAGAATTGACGAGAATAATTTTGCGTGCTGCTGATGTCTTGAACGTAAAAATTTCACCTGATGCCGGACTCGAAATTGCAAAACGTTCGCGGGGTACACCCAGAATCGCATTAAGACTCCTGCGTCGTGTTCGTGATGTTGCCAGCGTTTTATCAGGTGCAGGGACGGAAGTAAGTCAAGAAATTGCAATTCGCGCTATGAATATGCTTGACGTTGACTCAGAAGGTCTTGACGAGGGCGACAGGAGAATTTTGCGCACTATAATAGATTTATTTAACGGGGGCCCGGTCGGACTAGGCACTATAGCGGCGGCAATTAATGAAGACTCGCAGACGATTGAAGATATTTACGAGCCTTATTTGATTCAAAAAGGTTTAATCGAGCGCACACCCAGAGGCCGTAAAGCAACAAAGAACGCATATTTATATTTAGGCCGTGAGTACAGAGAAGACGATTTATTATTATTTTGACGGGAGATGATTTAATTTTCATGAATTTATTTCGACGTATAAATTTATTTGTTATTGTGTTAATAATTGCTTTGAGTGCGAAAGAGTCATTTGCGCGCGATATTTACGTGAGACTCTCGACTGCTAAAAAATTTTCAATCGGGATAACTGACGGAAATTTAATAATGACAGATCCAGAGGGGCGAATCTCGAATTTAGGCGGCTCTGCAAATATTTCTGTGTCGGGTCAAAACGTGATAATCGGCGGTTATTCGTTCCCAATGCCCGTAAGAATCACAGGTACAGGCTTTCTCAAGTTCAACGGGAAAAATTATCGGGGAGCTTTCCTCATCACACAGCGTGCGGGATTATTGAACGTTCTTGACATCGAGCAATATTTATACGGTGTTCTGCCTGCTGAAGTCGGAGCAAACTGGCACATGGAGGCATTAAGGACTCAGGCAATTTGCGCGCGTACATATGCACTCAAACAAAGTATGAATCGTGCTGATAAAGGCTATGACGTAGTAGACACTGACTCAGATCAAGTCTATAAAGGCGCAGGAGTCGAGACCGCAAAAACGAATCAAGCAGTAAACTCTACAGCAGGATTAGTGCTCACATATGGCAATGAATTAGCGGCAACTTATTTTCACTCGGACAGCGGCGGACACACTGCAAATGTTGCGGACGTATGGGGGCAGAATGACAAACCCTATTTGTGCGGAGTGCCTGAAGTTGTGAATTATAAATCTCCCGTTTCTGTGTGGAATGCAAGATTTTCGGCCGAAAAAATTCAAGCAGCAGTAACAAAAGCTACAGGAACAAATATCGGCAAGATTACAGAAATTCAAGTTTCAGACGTTGACGAGGGCGGGCGCGCTATTATGATGACATTTATCGGCAGCAGAGGCAGCAAAACTATTAGAGCAGCGCAATTCAGACTCGCATTAGACCCTAGAACGCTGAAAAGTACAATGCTTACACCTTCGGGAGGTTCATTCAACGTAACTAATACGACGACACCGAGCGGACTCGTAACGACTCAGAGAAATAATCAATCAAGCAGCAATCTTAATTTCGATCAGGAGCAGGCAATCGCAAAAATGACAGCTGAAGGGGTCTTCACGACAACAGAATTAATTGACATGCTCTCGAACCCAAGCAAACAGAAAGATTATTACGAAATCGGACTCGGCAGAACTTCACGCAATAAGCCTGCAAATAAACCCGCAAATAATCCCCCTCAACGCATGAACAAATACGGTTATTCGATCGAGAAGCGCGGAAATGAATTTATTTTTTACGGACGAGGCTGGGGACATGGAGTCGGGCTTTGTCAATGGGGATCTATGGCAATGGCTGAACAAGGTTACAAGGGCGAGCAGATTTTAGCGCACTATTATCCGGGAACGAACGTAAGACGAATTAAATGACTAATATTTATGATTTAAGCTCGTACAATTATAATTTACCGCCCGAAAGAATCGCTCAATTTCCTGCAAGTCCCCGTGATTCGTCGAGGTTGCTTGTATGGAACGTAAAGAAAGATTCAATCCTGACAGATAAATATTTTCGGGACATAATAAATTTTTTGACTCCTGATGATTTGTTAGTGCTCAATGATACGCGCGTTATTCCTGCGAGATTGAATGCTTTTCGCGAAAGCGGCGGCAAATGCGAGCTTCTGTTATTAAAAAATTTGGACGCAGATTTTATCACGTGGGAGGCCCTTGTTAAACCAGCTAGAAAACTTCACGAGGGCGCGCAGGTCAGACTCAATGACTCAACAATTAATATAATCGCCGACAAGTCCGAAGGAGTCAGAGTCATAAAATTTAATTTCTCGAATCGTGATGAAGTCATGAAATTTCTTGATGAAGCCGGAAAAATGCCCCTTCCTCCATATATAAAGAATGATGACGAGTCAAACATGCGCGAGTCATATCAGACAGTTTTTGCGAAAAATGACGGTTCAGCAGCAGCACCGACAGCGAGTTTACATTTTACTCCGGAATTATTAGCGCGAATCAAGTCTAATGGCGTAAAAATTGCGTATTTGACTCTTCATGTAGGACTCGGAACGTTCAGGCCGGTAAAGACTCAAGATATAAGAGATCATAATATTCATTCTGAACGCTGCGAAATTTCACAAGAGACAGCGCAAATTATAAACGATTGCAAGACTAAAGGCGGGCGGGTGATTGCTTGCGGAACGACGGCGGCTCGGACGTTAGAGTCATTTGCTGACGAGAACGGGAAAATTAAACCGGGCATTCTTGACACGAAATTATTTATTTATCCCGGCTATAAATTCAAGATAGTTGACGCTCTAATCACAAATTTTCACTTGCCCGAAAGCTCGTTAATAATGCTTGTGTCGTCATTTGCCGGAAATTTGGCCGGGGCACTCTCGCAGGAAGACAACGAAAAAATTTTATCGCGCCTTATAAATATTTATGAACTTGCAATAAAAGAAGGCTGGCGGTTTTTCTCGTTCGGGGACGCTATGTTTATCACGTAATTTGCAATATTGACGTGTAAAAATTTTGCGTTTATGATTTTCCCGTTCACATATTTATATTACGGGGAAGATGAATAATTATGCACTTAATTACAAGTCATTTGAATACAGATTTTGACTCACTCGCAAGCATGTTCGCTATACAGAAATTATATCCTGATGCCGTTATTTGTCCGCCCGGTTCAATGAATCGCAAAGTAAAAGAATTTCTCTCAAAGCAGGGTCATCAATGGGCAGCAAAAATTTTAAAGCCTAAGAAAATCCCCCTCGATGAAGTTACGTTAATGATAGTTGTAGATACAAGATCACGCGCGCGAATCGGTTCATTTGCAGCACTCGCAGGCCGTCAAGATGTCGCAGTCCACGTTTATGACCATCACCCCGCGACTCAAGACGATATACCCGCAGAAGAATTTATTTACGAGCCAATCGGAGCAGCTACAACTATGATTCTTGAGCATTTGTTGAACGAACGCAAAGAAATTACTCCCGATGAAGCTACTTTATTTGCTTATGGAATTTATGATGACACAGGCGCGTTGACTTATGAGACAACAACAGACCGCGATATAGCTGCAATTAGTTATTTGCGGGAACTCGGCGCGGATTTGTCCGGGATTCTTGCGCAGGTCGAGTCAGAAATGTCCGCCGACGATAGAAAATTACTCGATACAATGTCAGAGAACGCACGAGAAATTTATATCAACGGCGCAAAAGTTTTTCTCACATGGGCAGAGACTCAAGAATACGTTACAGGGTTGTCCATTTTCGTGAATAAGCTGAAGGAATATTGCGACTCACACGTTACTATTGCAGTTGTGAACAATGGCGGCAAAAAAATTAACATCATCGCACGAAGCGTACAAGGTTTCTTGAACGTCAAAGAATTTCTCGCACCCTATGGAGGCAGCGGCCATTATCAGGCAGGAAGCGCAACTCTTTCTGACTCAGCAAAGACTCCGCAGGAAATTTTACAGGAAATCGAGTCAAGACTCCCCGCTGAAATTCCAAATCGCATAAAAGTTGATGACATAATGACTTCTCCCGTTATCGCCGTTAATCCTGACGCAAGAGTCGACGAAGGTTATAGAACCATGTTACGATTCGGGATGAAATCTCTTCCCGTTGCTGACTCAAATGGTGAAGTCGTCGGAATGATGACCCGCAAAGATTTAGACAAAGCACACTTACACGGCCTCGACCGCGCAAAAATTTCGGATTTCATGACTCAAGGGATCATAAGCCTTAGATCTGAAGCATCAATAGAAGAAGCTCACAGAATGATGGCTACTTACGGTTTCGAGAAAATGCCCGTGCTTGATTCAAATGGGAAATTAGTCGGGACTCTCTCTCGTGCTGATTTATTAAAAGCGTTATATCATTCGGGTACTCTCTCAGATGAAGACACGTCAAGGGATTCAAGCGGCTTTTTATGGGTCGAAAATGTTGCCCACTTAATGGAAGAAGCATTCAGCTTGAAGACTCTTTCACTTTTACGGCGCGTAGGTGCAAAGGCTCACGAACTCGGCATGAAAGCATATTTAGTCGGCGGAACTGTGCGGGATATTTTAATGGGCGTTCATAATGTCGATATTGATATTTCAGTAGAGGGCGACGCAGAAAAACTTGTTACTTCATGGGATGAACCGGGCTGCAAAACTGCTCTTCACGGACGCTATAAAACAGGTACGATTACATTTCCAGACGGTGAAAAAGTTGATGTTGCAACAGCAAGACGCGAATTTTACGAGTACGCAGCAGCAACCCCGATTGTAGAAAGTGATTCGCTGAAACAAGATTTAGGCCGCAGAGATTTCACGGTTAATGCAATGTCTATTTCACTAAGCGAAGACGACTGGGGGACATTGACCGATAATTATGGAGGACGCGCAGACCTGAAAGATAAATTGTTGCGGATACTTCATAATTTGAGCTTTGTTGAAGACCCGTCAAGAGTTTTGCGCGGAATAAGGCTCGAACAGCGTTTAAATATGTCATTCGAGGATAATACTTTGAGACTGCTTAAGAGTGCTGTTAAAGGCGGTTTGCTTGAGTGCTTGTCTACAACGAGGGTGCGCGCTGAACTTGAGTTAATCTCTAAAGAGTCATGCTTCAGAAAAATTGCGGTCAGAATGCGCGATTTAGGCGTATGGGAGTCATTATTCCCCGGCGTTTATGTCGGCATAGGCACATCGAGGCGGCTCGCGATAATGGAACACTTCATGAATCAAGTAAAGCGGCACGGTATAGACTTTAAGGGCATGAAATGGCTTGTAGGAATGGCCGTTATTCTCACTGACTCAAAACCTGAAGTAAGATTTTCAGCAATGGACAGAATGAATCTGAATCCCAACGAACGAGACCAGCTCACAAAATGTTTCCTGCAATGGCCTAATGTCGAAAAGTTTTGCGCAAATAGAAAGACTCTCAAGAACTCCGACGCATATTTATTCTTCAAGGGTTATGACCCTGTACCGTTAGTTTATTGGCTGACGTGCTTAAAATCTCCTGAAGCAAGGCGCATTATAATTGAGCACATGGAATTATGGATGACCTACAAAGGCAGATTAACGGGCGCTGACCTTCAGAAATTCGGGCTCAAAGGTAAAGAAATTGGCGAAATGTTAGCAAATATAAAACTTGCAATAATTGACCGCGAAATAAAGTCTCTGGAGGACGAAATTAATTTTGTCAAAAGGAGTGATTTACTTGTCAAGAGTCTTTAAGTGCAAAACTTGCGGGGCTGAATTAGATTTTGATGACGATAACGAGATTGTGCAGTGTCCTTATTGCGGAACGAGGCAGAGTCTTTTACCGGAAAATGAAGACGAACAGCGCAGAAAAATTGACGCACTCTTAAAACGTGTATTTATTTTGCTTGAGGACGAAGAATTTAAGAAGGCTGATAAATACTGTGAAAGAGTCTTAGATATTGACCCAGAAAACGCGCTTGCATACTTGGGGAAATTAATGGCCGAGAAAAAAGTTTGTTATCGTAAAGACTTGGCCTCGTGTGAAGATAATTTCTATGGCAGCAATAATTATTATAGACTCATGTTATACGCCGACGATGATTTAATATCTGAGATCGAAAGCTATAAATCAGAAATCGACTCACGCCGCGAGAAAAAACGAGTCGAGAAAATTTATAATAGCGCATTAGACATGATGAAATTTGCAAGGACTGAAAATTTGTTGAGGTCTGCTGCTGATAGTTTTATGTCGATAAAGGATTATAAGGACTCTTACTCACTCGCGCAGGAATGCACTAACAGAGCCGATAAAATGAAACGTGAAAGCGAAAAATTTGCAGAAGAACAGCGAATCGAACGGAAAAAAGCAAAAATTAAAGCACTAGAGCAGGCCAAGACTCAAGAATTTAACGAGATTATCAACAAAATTATCTTGTTATTATTCGCGATTGGTTTTGCTGCACTGGTATACTTTACGTCGAAATAATTATAAAGGAGAGATTTATATATGAATCGTAAAATTTTTTATGCACTCTTTATATTTATTATTATCACTCTCGGCGGCTGCGGGGGAAGTTCCAGCAATTTCGCAGCTGATGACGAATATAATTATGAAGAAATCCCGAATGCAGAGACTTATATTGCTGACGATGAAATGCAAAATGTAGACCAAACTGCTATGGCCAAACTTTTAGAAGAACTCGAAGCAGACGGCACAATGGAAAAAGTTAATGCACGCGGCTATTTTGAAGCATTTATCGAAGACGGCCAAGCATGGACAAGTTTATTAAATGAATTTGTGTCTGCTGATAAAGCATTTGAATTATTTTCACGCGATCTCAAGCCCCATTATGACAAAGGCTCCGTAATAGCTATTCTCAGCCCTAACGATGAAGGAATTAATATTTTACTTGAGGCTCTCGGCGAAGAATCAAATTTTTCATTGCCCGAATCTCATGATGAATTAGAAATGTTTGCTATAGTGCGTGCGTCGGACAGCTCCGGAAAATCGCATTTGTTCACGTATAATATCCCTCAGCGCAGAGATTTTGAATACGAACTCGGAAAAATTGAAATTATAAGCCCTGACTCAAGCATACAATCAAGCGACAAATTAAATTCTTATGATGTCAAACCATACGCCGGCACAACTTCACAGGATATACAGCAAATACAAACTGAATATCAGGTCGAGCGCTGGCGAGATTTTTATAAATGGTGTGCGTACGGTATTGATGAATCACTGAATCAGGCTTCATCGGCTCGGCAAGATTAAGCGCAATAACCCGCGATGAATTTTCTACACTGGCAGCAGGTCATAATCAGTTAATAACGTTCGATTACTGCAACACCTTCAAGCCCTTTAGCAACACAAGCTACAACAGAACTATATCACGCAAAAATAGAATTATTTATCACGTTTATTCTTGTCATTCATTCAGTAAGGGGTCAGATTATTATCTTGTGCGCGCGACTTTAACGACTGAACCGGGATTTAAATTCGACGAAATTGTGAGAAATTACGACAAAGGCGATCCTCCCATTTATACGCAATATAACGCCGGTTTTACTCATTATATTATCAACAGCGCATATATTGAAGGCGTGAAAAGCGATGATATGTCAAAAGTTTTGTTAATCGCCAATCTTCCGCGTGATTCTATCCCAAAGAATACAACTCTAACACAGTCAATGGGCTGGACTGCCGGCGATAAAGTCGGTGTAAGTCTCTCAGGTACAGGGTCGTCAATTAATGCGGACATTTCTAACAGCGTTTCACACAATGAGAGCATTTCTTATGTTACTCAAAGCTGGACACTTCAGAATTTATGCAGTATTTCAAATCCCAGTTTCCGCGCGCTTTTCGATACTGAATACAACAAGGGCGACACAAAATATCACAGCTATCACTGGTACGGCGACCAAGACGGCTGGCAAAATCTCATAGTCAACAACGATAATAAATCGCGAATTGATTTCACTGTCGAATGGGTCAGGGAGGTCAAGAAAGAATTTTGGCAGAATAACACTATCAGAATCAAAGCTAATCCCGTAATCGGTGAACGTTTTGCATATGGCTGGGGTAAATTATGGCCTGGATCATTTTTCGGGAATGTTCGCGAAATCAACGGCCAAGCACGCACTATCGAAGTAAAACCGCAGGAAGGCTGCATTATACCGCTTACTCCTCCGCACATTTATGCAAGCAAACGCAGCTTTAACGCAAAACCGGCCGGCGAGACTTTGAGCTTTAATTGATTGTGTAATGCAGACTGGACGGTCTCAAGCGATGTGGACTGGTGCAAACTCGCAACTACAAGCGGAACAGATACGGGCGAAATCGAGAATTTGATATTATTCAATGTCGAACAGCACCCGGATGCAGGTGATGAAGATTTTAACGTTCGTACAGCATATATCACAGTTCAGGAAGTCAGAGCAGGCAATAAAACGGGCGATAAAATTATTATTGAAGTTCAGCAGGCTAATAAATTAGGAAGTCTTACAATGAGAACAATTTTTACGGCAATATTTATTATGTTAGTTGCAACATCAGCGTTTGCAGGAGAAGTGAAATATATTGAAGCTCCTAAATTTGACGGACAGATTTATTTATACGACAACCCCGACAAATCAGACGTAGATTTTGAACAATGGTACGAGATCGAGGGACGCGGGCAATTTGTGCGAAATGTCAAAGTTCCGGCTATGATTCCATATTTGCCAAAACCGGAAAACGCAAACGGAGCAGCTATTATTATCGCACCTGGAGGGGCATTCCTTCATCACACTTTCGGCAGCGGAGGTTATGAGGCCGCAGAATTTTTCAGGGGTCAGGGCTTTGCTGTGTTCATCGTGTTGAAATTACCCCTCGTGATGAATCTGACTATCAATCATATGTAGCTGAAAAAATGGCCGGTTATATCGCAGGAGGCAAGAGCGGAAATTATGCGCCCGCTACACCTGATTACGCCTTTGAAGATATTAACGCCGCTGTAAAATTATTACGTACACGAGCAAAAGAATTTAACATTAAGCCCGACAAAATCGGAATAGTCGGTTTCTCTGCCGGTGCTTTAATGGCCGTCTACAATGCAGAGAGCGCGCCGGATGAGTGCAAAGCTGATTTTATTGCTTCGATTTATGGTCAATTAGTTTTGCGTGATATGCCCGATAAATTACCGCCGATGTTTTGTGCGATGTCGTCAGATGATGAGCTTTCCGGCCAGAGCGGTTTTGAAGTGATTCAGGCTTGGCAGAAACGCGGAATTGTTGAGCTTCATTTATACGGTAAGGGCGGACATAATTTCGGGATGGGGCACGAGCCGTTTACAAATTATTTGTGGCCGACAGAATTTCTTGCGTGGCTGAGAATGTTAAATATTATAAATTTTCCCGCTAACGAGGCAAGAATCAAATTAAATAATGGTCTCAACATGCCGCAATTTGGACTCGGTACTTTCCGTTCAAGTGTC
>JAFSXS010000111.1 GCA_017443945.1 Synergistaceae bacterium | reverse complement strand
TTTCCGGAGCAAGCAATAACTCAGCAAAAAAATTTCTTGTGTAAATATAATAGTGAGCAGAAATATTTTACTTTTTCAGGAGTCAGGCACTTACACAGCAAAAATTTTATTGTGATAAATATAATTTTTACTTTTCCCGGAAGTAAGCAATAACCCAGTAAAAAAATTTCTTGTGTAAATAAATAAATTTTCGTTAAAGATAACAGCGCAGAATACCGAGAATTAACACAAAATCAGAGTTACAAAAATTTTTATCAGTGAGAGGAGTGAACACGATGATAGGCAAAATTTCAGGGCAATATAACATTGACGCTCTGAATAACAGGAAAGCAAAACGCAATGTATCTTACAACGGCAATTTTTCGGCAGAGTCTGACAATGCAAATATAAGCTCATTCGGCTCACTGCTTGCAAAGGTAAACGCTGAAATGAAAAATATTCCCGAAGTACGTGATGACGTCGTGGCAGACTTTAAGGGGCGAATCGAGTCAGGGACATATAATCCCCCGTTAGATAAAGTTGCCAATGCCTTAATAATTGCGGGAATGCTTGATATTGAGTAATCATGCGTGCCGAAGTTGAGAATTTAATTAATGCTGTTCTTGATGAGGCAGATTCTATAGATGACCTTGTTGACGCTATTAGAGAACAGCGCGAGGCAATGAGAGCAGGCGACAAAGAGTCAATTAATTCTCTCATGGACGAAATTAGAGATTTATTCTTTGACTCTCAGACTCGTGAAAATCTACGCAATGATTTAGCAAAGAAACTCGCCGCAAAATTTTCATGTGAGCCAAAAGCAAGTTCTCTCGCGTCAAAAATGGAAAACGACGAACGCGCAAAATTTGACGGGGCTGCAAACAGATTAACACAGTCCGTCTTTGTATTAAAATCTGAAATGATCATACTTGAAGGCCTTATAGATCAGAACGAGAAATATACGGCAATGCTGCTCTCTGAATATCGCAGAATCTCAGCCGGCTCGCCGGGTTTTCCGTTAGGGGGAGACGTTGCACAAGCTGGTTCGGCTGATTTCACGGGCTAATTATTTATTTAGGGGGAAGTATAAAAATGGGTAGCACATTCGGAGGCTTAGAACTCGGCAGAAATGCTTTAAACGCTTTCAGACTGGGAATGCAAACTGTCGGGCATAATATTTCAAACATGGGCACAGAGGGATATTCTCGTCAGCGCGTAAATTTAGGGTCAGCCGTACCTATGGATTTGCCGAATATAGGCCAAGTCGGTCAGGGCGTAAATGTCGAGAGCATACAGAGAATCCGCGATCAATTTCTTGATTTCCAGTTCAGAGACAATCAAGCATTATTAGGTTACTGGGAGAAAATCAATGATTTATACGACAATATACAAAGCTATATAGCTGAGCCGAATTCTACGGGGATTCGTTCGGCAATGGATAATTTTTTCACCGAATTGCAGACCGTCCAGCAATCTCCTGAAGATACTTCAGCAAGAAGAAGTCTTGTTGAGGCGGCTCGTTCAATAGGTGATATGCTTTCTGCTTTGGACGCAAATTTTGACACTTATAATAATTCCATAAATCTTGAGATTCAGGAAACTGTAACGGAAGCAAACGGCATGTTATACGATATTGCCGCGTTGAATCATGAAATCTACAAGGCCGAAGCTATGAATCAGAACGCTAATGATTTGCGGGATCAGCGCGATTTATTACTTGATAAGCTCTCTAAAATGATCGATATTTCTTATAATGAGCCGTTAGAATCAAACGGAGTCCCCGGTGAATTCTTTGTTACTCTTAACGGTAAAGCTATAGTGCAGGGCGATAATGTTCGAGAGTTAAAGGCTCATGCTTTCATGTGGGACAATAAAGTTTATTATGATGTCCAAGTCGCGCAGAATGAATTTGACATTGTAGAGAATCCGGCAGTTGCTGACATTTTAGCGGCTGGCCCTGAAGGTAATTATCAATTAGCAGTTGACAGGCTCGCGAACGGTGTAGAATGGACGACGGGCGGCGGCGATGCTCACTGCTTAGAGACTCGTGCGGCTATTACTTCAAGTTTTGAGGACGGCATAATATTAAGTTATGATAACTCCGCTGATATTCCCTATAAATTATCATTTAGAAGTCTTGACGATGACGAGACACCCCACGTTTTGACTATTAAAATCGACAAGGACTCAGGCGGGTGGAAATTGCGCGCAAAAATTGACAATACGCCCGAAACAAGCACGGACTCCGATGGAAATGTTACAGTTATTTATGAGACTGTATCAGGAGATTTAGATATTCAGACTCTGGCAGATTTCATAAATAATAAAGCAAATTCTAACACACTAGGAATCCCCGTAAATCTTGAAGTTACAGCGGACACAACAAATAACACTCTTGAATTCCGCACGACTTCAACAAATGAAGAGTCCCCGCTTGAAATCACTGATTATACAGGAATGTTAGGAGCTTTAACCGAACAGAAAGCAGAATTAACCGGCGTAAACATGAGAAGCAGGCCACTAGATCCTGATGATGCGTTAAATATTTCGGGTTCGTTTAGGATTCAGGTCGGGACTCAGGGGACTCGCGTAACGTCAAAAATTTTTAATGATAATCAGGGACTCGGTCTCGAAAAGGGCGAAATTTTACCAGAAGGCACAGCGGGCGAAAAATATACTTTCAGAATCGGCGTATCTGATGATCAAGTTGATATTTCCGTAAATTGGAATAATTCAACAGGAAAATGGGTTCTTAGCAGCGACTTAGGCAACACTACAACGGCGGGCGAAACTTTAACAGTTCAGGACATGAATCAATTTATAGCTGACACCATCACGAAATCAAAGAATTCAGGCGGCGGCGATTCAATTGCTAGACTCAATGTTGTAGCAGGCCCGGCATCAGGAACTAAGACTCAATTTTATATTGAATCACGAGATAATTATTTGCTGTCAATTTCCGATATAACCGGCGATCTAGCTTCACGAATGGGACTCGCAAATGACAATCCCATTATTACAATTGACGTAGAAAGCACGGACTCACTCACGACTATACGCAATAAAATTAATGAAAAGTATCAGGCAGAATTTGGACTCACTCAGCCGGAACAATGGGTTCACGCGTCAATTAATCAAGCATCCGACCAGTCATATTATTTGACAATTTCCGCCGATGTTGCAGGAGAAGCACAGAGAATTACTCTAATGGGATCAGAAGACGGAAATATGCAGGTTTTGCGCAGGCTGGGACTCACTCGAAACGAACAGATTACTCTTGATAATATTCTTGATGACAACGGCGACCCTGTTACGAGTTATCGAGAAGTCGCGTATATTCCCAATGACGGCATAGCAATGGATGCTTCTTTCTCATTGAGCGGAGTGCGTTATTTATCAAGTGATAACATGTTTAACAAAGCCCGCAGGATTCCCGCAGCAGGTAAGACGGCCGATTACAGCGCGTCATTATTAACAGAAGTAAACGAGGGAATGTGGTTCAATCTCAAGAATACCGGAGTAACTGGCATAACAGTAAGACATCATGTGCGGGGCGGTTCAGTTAAGGGACTTGAGGAATTGCGCGACGGTTTTGTCCCGAATTTGAAAGATTCACTTGACGAGATAGCATACAACCTCGCAAAAAATATGAATGCTTATCAATATTCAGGCTACGGGATTTCTTCAGATATTAATATGACCGGAGTAGCTTTCTTTAACAGTCTTGCAACTAAGGCCGGAGCAGCAAATAATTTAACTGTTACTGATTTAATAGAGGCTAACCCTTCACTGATAGGCGCGGCAATGGGCAAGAAGGACGGGAACGGACTCGCAATGAGCGGAACAAGCGGGGGATCAGGAGACGGGACTAATGCGTCAAGAATGGTGAATCTTAACTGGGCTAAAGTAGTAGCAGACGGAACTATGACTATTGCCGGAGTTTATGACTCAATGCTCTCTGAAATCGGGGCGGACGCTTCACACGCAAAATTAATGTATACTACTCAAGCTACAGTGAGCGATCAAATTGATTCACAGCGTCAATCAGTCAGCGGCGTTAATATCGACGAAGAATTAATGGATATGATAATTCTAAATCGTGCGTTCGGGGCGATGTCGCGATATGTTACTGCAATGGACGAAATGCTGAATACTATAATTAACGGATTCGGACTCGTCGGCAGATAAAAATTTGCGTTAAAATCTGCGGGCGATTGATTGAATAATTTATATTTATTGACCGATAAATAATATAAACCCGTTGAAATTTGGCAGCTCTTCCGGAAGGATACGGGAGGGCGTTTATTTTATAGATATAGAGATTCAAAAAAGGAGAAAATAAAAAATGTATGGCCGGTTAACTACAGCGACAATGTACGGGAGTTTGCTAGATTCTTTACAGGCGAGTCAAAGAGGTCTGCAGGAATTACAAAAGCAAATTGCTACAGGAAATAAATATACAAAACTTTCGGATAATGCGGCGGCGATTTCGCGTTCACTCTCGATTCAGTCGGCATTGAGTGCTAATGATCAATATCAGGAAAATACAAGCAATGCTATAACACTTTTACGGCATTCACACAGCGCAATGAATAATATTTTAGACGCTGCCCAGGCTATTCGTGATCTCATTGTTGAGGCAGGGGACGCAGCACTTGACTCGAGTCAATTACGCGATATTTCTGACCAGATCGAGGCCAATAAAAAAATTATGCTCGATAATCTTAATACAAAAGTTGCCGGGCAATATATTTTCGGGGGCACTGACACGACGACTCAACCTTTTGTAGAATTAGCAGACGGGAGCATTGAATATCGCGGATCAGACGAACGAATTAAATACGCCCTTAGTGATAGCTTGCTCGGTGATGTGAGTTTTGCCGGAAATAATTTAATGCCCACTAATGAGAATACTTATTTTATCTGCTCGCATTATGTTCCCATTGATTGGCAGTGGACAGGCCGCGAAGAGAAAGTACAAATCACTGTAGGAAACCGCACACTCTCTGTATTTATTCCTGAAGACTGGCAGGACTATGACAGCAACAAGACTAATTCAGGCAATGTAAATTTTTCTGATGATAACGGTTATAGAGACCCGAACGAGGTTACAGGAATCAGCCTTGACGATTTAGCTACGATTATAAATAATTCGCTCGAACAGCAGGGAGCCGATATGCTTGTACATGCTTCAATTGAGAAGGACTACGAGAACGGAATCCAGCAAATGATTTTACGCAGCAACACAGGCGAGAAAATCGGCATAACAGGGTGGCCTGATACTGATTATATGCCTATGGAGGCGACAATAACGAGTCTTGATTTAGACGGAGTCGACTGGCAAAGCGGTTCAGGCAGCATTAACGGACTCATGGGCAATACAAATATTGTAGGCTGGCACGGCACGGACGACTCGGGAACTCTCACAATTTCAGTTGACGGCAATGATTACGATTTTGATTTAACGGGTATAACTACTTCAACGGCATTAATTGACAAAATCAACGAGACAATTTCAGGCGAGGCCGACGGGACTCCATTTGCCGCAATGACATCGGGGAATCTTTCAGGCCGGTTAATTATGCAGTCGACTAAGGGAGAAATCACCGTAACAGGAACAGGAAACGCAATTAATGAATTATTCGGAATCTCTGAAGACTCAATCACAAGTACTTCAAGCTCATTGACTATAATATTAGGCGATGACCCGGCTACAACTTCAAAAATTTTTATCAATGAAGGCGACTCATTAGAAGACGTTGCAGATAAAATTAATGCTATTTCCGGAGTATATTCGCGGGCTTCTGCTGATGGTAATAGATTAGTTGTTACTGCTCAGAGAACGGGGCAGTTACCTGAAGACAGACTCGCAATAAATGAGGCCTTAGAAGCTCTTAATTATCCCTCGCTTTCTATAATAGGCGACGGCGGAGCTTTAAACATGTTCGAATTCACGTCAAATAATTCAATAAAAGCTACTTATCAGACAAGAATAATAGATCACAGCCATATGGATGTATTTGATTATTTAGGCATGGAGACGGCAATGAAGAGTCGCGAGTTTGACCCGTTGAACGAAAATTTTACGGTGAAAGACGGCGAACAGTTACACTGGAAAGTTATGAGCGGCGGGAAGTCAGTAGAAATAAAATTAAATCCCGGTGATTACAGCCTTGATTACATAGCAGATAGACTCAAGAATGCCGGGGCGGGATGGCTTGAAGTTACAGTCAGTGAAGATAAAGACGATGACTGGGGACGCAGCACGGCCGACTCTGAAGCAGCAACAAAGAGACTCGTTATTCGCGGCTATAACGGTGAGCAAGTTATATTTTTAGATATGAACTCATATAATTACGCTGATAAATTAGGACTCTCGACTGCACTAAGAACTGACGGCTACACTGACTCAAGCGCAGGGACTGGCACAAAATGCGTAAACTTTCCTTCTGCTCCCTGTGTTGATGATAATATAGGCGTTCAAATGCGAGTCCAAATGAACTGCGGCATGACTTATGACGTAAATATCAAGAAAAACGCAGTAATTGACCCTGAAACAGGCTTTATTGATAGAAATAAAGTAATGAAGGCAATAGTTGACGGCGTAAATTCTCAAGCTGGCGAGCAAATTATGGGATATAATGCTCACGTTGACAGCACAGGCTCGGAACTTGAAGACTCTTCAGCGATTTATTTTCTTTCAGGTGAAGCCTTCACAGTTGTAGATCTGCCCTTCACTGATCCTGAATGGAATGATTATTCAGGCGGTATAGCTGCACAAATGGGAATTCACGGCGGAGTAACTTCAAATTTAAAGCAGACTCTTGTTCCCATGAAAGATAACGCAGCTTTTGAAGATGCCTACTCAGACGCAGGCGAAAATTTTAGAGACGGCACAATCAGACTCGAAAATCTCGGCCACTCCGTAGAAATTGACATCAGCGCAACTGACACAGTAAAAGACATCATGGACAGGATAAGGACTCAGGCGGGCGATTGGCTTTACGTGAATTATTATGACGAACATATGGGACAAGACGCGACAAGAAACACCGGCGATTATCCGTTAATTTCGATCTCATCAGTTGACGGCTCAGCAGTAAATATTATTGACGTAAAAGGCCATATTGCACAGGACGCACTCGGAATTTCTACCAGCATTCAAGGCAGACTCAATCCCGACGGCGATAATGACGGCATAATGGACTCTAGTTTTGAATGGGATATTGAAAATCAGAACTTCCCGGCGAATTCATTAACTATCAAAGTGGCGGGGTATTCTCACACTTTAGATTTAACGACTTTGCGCGATGTTACGGACGACAGCGTAATTAAGGCCGATGATGTTGCAGAATTCATTAATGCGAGAATGCAGGATTATGACGTAAGAGCCGAGATTAACGAAGATAATGAGCTTGTTTTATGGTCTCAGCGCGGTTATAGTCTTGAGATAAAATTTTCTGATGAGAACGGCAGCGACATAACAAATGATTTCTTAGGTGATGAAGAATTATTCAGGACTTATTACAGAGGCGGCTATAATCTTGAGGGCAAATCTTACGGGACTGACTCGCGGGGGATTGACTCGAGCAGCCTTTACGACTCCGGCATTCACACACAAAACGCAACAATCAGGAGCGGCGCAAATACTGCAAAACAAAACGGGTTCGGAGTAATCAATGATATTATTTCAGCTGTAAATTCAGGCAACAGGGACGCAATCACTGAAAAAATGATCCCTAAAATCGATAATATAATAAATAATATTTTAACTGTGATGTCATCAAACGGGGCATTGCAGGCAAGATATAATTATAATAATGATAGACTCATAAGCGAGAATGCAATCATGACGGAAAATTATGATAATCTCGTGAAAGTTGACCCGGCCGACGCAATTTCGCAGTTAATGGTAGCTGATTATATGTATCAGGCGAATTTAGCAATAATTTCACGTTTGATTCAGCCGTCATTACTTGATTTCTTGAGCTAAAAAATTTTATTATTCCCCTTGCTTGTATGAGTGAGGGGGAATTTATTTACTTCTTGACTCCCGGCCAAGCTGCATTAAATCGTCTTTGTTCCCTTGCCTCATTTAGTGAACGCACCGACTCATTAATTAATCCTGAAATTGTCTCACTCCTGCTGTAATTCTCATATTTTGCAAAGCCTATATTTACCCGCAGGAAAAATTTTAATTTATTCTTGGCCGCCTCATTGCTGATATAATTTCTCACTCTTTCTGTGAAAATCTCAATCTCGTTATTATTTATATTTGCGCTTATCATGAACTCATCGCCGTAATATCTCGCTATATAGCATGTATACTCGTGTTCGCTGAAATTTTTTAGTGCCTGAGCAGTGATAATTAGTGCCCTGTCGCCCTCAAGTCTTCCAAATTTGCCGTTAATCGCGCTTAAGTCTTCTATATCAATCGCAAATAAATGCAAATTTTCTCGTTCGCCCGTCATGAATTTATGAGTCAAATCCCGTATAAAACCGTTTCGATTTGAAATTTTTGTCAGTGGATCTATAGAAATCAAGCCGTCTACATAACTAATATATACAAGCATATCAGCTATAATCATAGCAAAGCACAAGAAGGGCACGCGGGGACTCAATAATTGAACAGGGCCGCAGATTAAGAATAAATCCGGATAAATTGCCGCAATGTCATATTTATTATTGATTCGTCCGCGAGAAAATACGAGAATCAACGCCGCCGCAGGATATAATAAATCAAGAATTAACATCACAGGAAATAACGCGCCTTCTTTCATGACAGGGCCGGAAATATCAAGATATAATCCCGTGAAGGGAGTCAATAAAAGCATTATGACATTAAACGCAACTGGCAAGCATGAAATAATTTTATTTTTCAGCGAGTCAAACATTTTCGAGTCCTGATATAATTCACTGTAAATGAATACAAGCCAGCTTATAAGGCCGAATAAAACAAAATTTATGAAAGCTGCTATATATTGCATGAAGGGGGAATTATTTATTATGTTCACGTCAGCGAGGACTCTAAAAATTTTAGCGAGGCAGTAAAGAAATTGCACAAATATAATTCTCGACCAAATTATGCGGACTTCTTTCTGATCTGAAAAATTTTGCTGCCTGAAAAATAATATTCCCAGTATTAACGCGCAAAATATATGTGCCTCAATGTTAAAGAAAGCATATCCCGACGAGTTAAAAGCCTCTGAAGTGTCCTGAATTAAACGCGATAAATTTTCCATGTAATAAATATAGTCCTCATTTGTTATAGAATTAACGATATTATAATTATAATAAATTTTTTGCCGTAAATATTATTGCACAAACAAACTTTTTAGCGAGTCTTGACTCTCATAATATAAAAGCTAAGTGCTTTAACTGTTGAATGAGCTTAAATTTTTTGTATAATAGCTTGCGTAATAATTCCATGACAAAATTTTATATATACACGCGACGGGAGGTGAACATTACAAAATGGCGGATAACCCTACAATAGCCGAGATTAAGGCCGCAGAGACTCAAGCAGCTGAGTCCGTTCAGAAAGCAAGAGAAGACGCAGCCAAGAAACTCAATCGGGCAACTGCAGACGCAGAAAACTCTTTGAAGGAAGCACGGCAAAACGCAGCACGACAATTCAGAGACAAAATCCGCAGAGCAGAAGAGGCCGCAGAAACTAAGGCAGCAGCTACACTCACAAAACGTGAGGCAGACGCAAAATCTTTCTATAATAAGCACAAAGATAAAATCCCTGCAGCTGCTTCATTCATAACGGAAGAGGTGATGAAGAAATATGGGAGTAGCCAGGCTTAAGAAAGCAGAACTGTATTATCACAAATCCGTTCATGAACAGATTGCGGCGATTCTTCAGGGCTTGGGAGCATGTCAAATTATCAGCACAGTTGAAGAAAGTATTAAACCTGCTGATATTGAGGCTTTAATCTCTCAGACTGATGAAAAACTTGCGGATGTTCGTTATTTGACTCGGACTCTTTCGCCTTTGTATGTTGACCCAGTTCCGGCACTTGATAGAATGCTGGGCGAACGAGACGAAGTTACTATGTCAGAACTTGAGCAGCTCGCAGCAAAAACGGATTTGAAGGCGATTAGCGAGTCTATTCGCTCAATTGAACAGGAAATCGGAGAAGTAAGAACTAAACTGTCTGAAGCACGATCTAATTCGTTATTATTATCAGGCTTGAAATTTTTTGCTTATCCCCTTTCAGTCGTAACAGAAGGCACCCGCACCCTTACAGCTTTAATCGGAACTATTAAGGCCGAGAATTTAAGCGGGCTAAAAGCGGCACTCGGTGATTTCTCCAAATTTGCGCAGGACAGTGAATTAATAGTAGCTCCCTATAACGAGAAGGACAAATCACAGGATATTTGCGCCGCTGTTATTTATTCGCGCAGTGTTGACTCGGAAATTCGGGAAGTTTGCGCGAAAAACGGATTAACAATTATTGATGTCCCTGCAGCTTTAACGGGAACTCCTGAAGAAGAGCATGAAAAATATTCAGCTTTGATAACTGAACTTGAAAGCAAAGAAAGTGAATTATCAGCCAAGTTAAAAGCATGTTCACAAGAATATATGCCGGCGATTCAGAAATTATCTGATTATTATAATAGTCTTTCAGCGCGTTATGACGGCATGGCCAAGAGTGAAGAGACGGAGTCAACAATGCTGACAAAATTTTGGATTCCAGTAGATAAGACTCAAGAATTGAGCGAAAAAATTAACGCAGTCAGCACAGATCTTGAATTAGTCTTGAATGACCCCGCACCCGATGAAGAGCCGCCGAGCCTGTTAAATAACAGCAACATGGTCAAGCCCTTCAATGTGTTAACTGAGCTATATTCTTCACCGACATATAGGGGCATAGATCCCACGCCTTTACTCGCGCCTTTCTTCTGGATATTTTTCGGGATGTGTTTAGGTGATGCGGGATATGCGCTTGTTTTATTCGGGACAATTATGTACGTCTTGAAAAAGTATAAAAAAATGTCAGGCGGCATAAAGGAATTTATAAGATTATTCTTGTTTTGCTCGGTCTCGACGTTTATTTACGGCGTGATTTCAGGCTCATTCTTTGGAGATTTTATTGACGCGTTCCTGCCTCCTTTAGTGCCTGTTAAGAATTCTTTAATGCTCGTTGACCCGATGAAGAATCCCATGCAGGTTTTAGGAATTTCGCTATTAATCGGCGTGATTCATTTAATGTTTGGATTATTGATCGCGGCATATGACAGAATGAGGCACGGAGAATTTATTGACGCAATCGGGCATGATATATCATGGTTCTTGTTTATAGTCGGCTTATGCTTACTGGGTGTAACAATGGGCGGAATGCTCCCGGCACATTTCCAGCAAATAGGCGCGGCAATGGCAGGACTCGGAGCGGTAATAATTTTCTTGTATGCAGGCAAGGGCGAGCGCAATATTTTCAAGCGTATAACTTCCGGATTATTGGCTTTATACGGCGCAACGTCATATTTAGGCGATATTTTGAGTTACAGCAGATTATTAGCATTAGGCTTCGGCTCGGCAGTAATCGGAGTAGTAATTAATTTGCTGGGCGGGCTTGCTTCAGATATTCCATATGTCGGCTGGCTCGTAGCAGTAGTAGTTGTAATAGGCGGGCATATTTTCAGCATAGCAATTAACTTGCTGGGAAGCTTTGTGCACCCGTTAAGACTTCAATACGTCGAATTTTTCGGCAAATTTTATTCGGGCGGCGGAGAACCGTTCACACCGTTGACGCTGTCGCAGGAATATGTAACTGTGAAGGCGTAAATATTTAAATTTTTACTCGAAAGGAAAGTGTTTATCATTATGGAACTTCTTGGACTTTCACTCGCACTGTTCGGAGCAGCATTAGCAGCAGCTCTGGCCGGCATAGGGTCAGCAATCGGAATCGGTATAGCAGGTGGAGCAGCAGCAGGAGTCATGACTGAAGACCCTAACAAATTCGGTTCGTGCTTAATTCTTCAGGCTTTACCCGGTACACAGGGAATTTATGGACTCTTAATCGCATTCTTTGTGTTGAGCAAAATCGGACTTCTTGGCGGCGCGGGTGCAGTGGCGTTAAATTGGAATCAGGGTTTGCAGATTTTCGCGTCATGTCTTCCCATAGCAGTTGTCGGCTGGTATTCAGCAATTTGGCAGGGCAAAACGTCAGCGGCATCGATTCAAATGATTTCAAAGAAGCCTGAAGCAATGGGCAAAGCAGTAATTCTCCCCGCAATGGTCGAGACTTATGCAGTCCTTGCACTTCTTACGAGTATATTAATGCTCATGGGAGTTCGGGTAGGTTAATTAGGCAGGTGTTGATAAATGGCACTTGCAGACATTAAAGCAAAAATTAAAGCCGATTCACAGGCACAAATTAAGGCACTTGAGGCAGAGAATGACGCAAAAGTCCGCGAGATCAGCCGCAAAGTAAACGCAGAAATTAAAGAAGTTCAGGACTCATATGCGGCCAGACTCTCAAAGGAAGAGCCGGAAGTTTTGAGAAGACGTGAAATAGTTGCAGAACTTGACGGCAAAAGAATCGATTTAGGCATTCGTCAAAAATTAGTCGGTGAGGCTTTCGAGGCATCATTAAAGCAAATGACGGAGCTTGCACCCGATAAATACGTAAAATTTGCTGATTCTCTCATGAAACAAGCTGTAGTAACTGGTAAAGAAGTCGTCTTTGTCGGCAAAAATGAAAAGCATTTAGATCAACGCTGGCTCGACGGCTATAATTCAGCAAATAATACGAGCTTGACTCTTTCAAGTGAGAAATTACCAATCAGCGGCGGTTTTGTGCTTCGTAATGAGAAAATCGACACAAATTGTTCATGGGATATGCTTTTAGCTGCTGCCCGTGAAGATATTGAGACCGAAGTCGTGAAGCGGTTATTTGCGTAAGGAGGTGCAGAGCCGGTGAGTTACGTTTATACCGTAGCAAGAATACGGGGAATGGAAAATCACTTGCTTGAGCCGGCATTTTTCTCGCGTCTTATGGATAGCGCGGGCATTGATGACGCATTAAAGGCACTGGGCGATACAAGTTATTCACAGTGGATTTCAGGAGCAGCAAGTTTTGACAAGGCAATTGACTCGGAAATTCTAGCAACCTGCAAAGAGTTAGAGTCATTTGTACCGGATAAAGAATTGCTTGATATTTTCAGGCTGCCATATGATTTTCATAATGTGAAAGTCTTGCTAAAGGGTTTATTCAAAGTCAGGGGCGGCGATTCTGAAGGCCGGCGTTATGATTTACTCTCTAAGCTGGGAACTATTGACACTGAAGAGTTAAAACTTGCGATTGAGACTGAAGAATACGGATTTTTGCCCTATGGACTCACTGATTTATTGCCTCTGTGCTGGCAGGTCTGGGATCAGACGAAAAACGCCCAGTCAGTTGAATTATTAATCGATGATGCAATGTTTAAGGCGTTATTAAAAGTTGCTGAAGGCCTGAATATGCCCGAAATTTTACACTGGGTTAAATCGCGTATTGATGTCGAGAATTTACGCAGCATAATAAGACTCGCACGAATGAAATACGAAAGCGCAAAGGCACTCCCATTTTTGCACGGCGGCGGGACTATTAGAGCCGATGACATGGCAAAATTATTGAATGAACCTCAAGAGACATGGGCGAGGATTCTTTCATATTCTGATATTTCGTCAGTGTTAAGCGCATTACAGGACTCGCAGGATATTAAATTATCGCTCTCTGAAGTATCTAAATCACTTGATGATTATTTGCTGAGAGTCTTAGAGAGTGCAAAATATTCAATGGATGCTCCGGCGAATGTATTATTATATTTATTGACGAAAGAGTCAGAAGCTAGAAATATGCGCGTCGCTCTAGTTTGTGTTGCAGGCGGATTAGATCGCGAGTTCGGAAGGAGGCTTTTGAGCAATGGCAGATAATAAGCCAATGGCCGCAATAGGTTATTATGAAATGGCCTTACCCTTTCAAGCAGTAGGAGTCAGAAGTGTTATATTAACTCCTGAAACGCGCGGAAAATTTTGCGATACACTTGAGCAATTAGCCCGTGAAGATTATGCAGTCGTATTTATTCAGGAAGATTTATTTGTCGAGTTCACGAGCAAAGTAGAAGAAGTTAATGATCAATATCAGACCAGCGTCTTACCGGTGCCGAGTCCTTCAGGGGCTACAGGTGCGGGGCTTGCTTCGATTCGGGGCAGCGTAGAGAAGGCCGTTGGAATGGATATTTTTGCGGAACGTTAAATTTTTGGAGGCGGGAGATATTAAATGCCTGAGAAGAAAGAAATCAAAGGAGTTATAGAGAGAATCTCCGGCTCTCTTGTAATCGCTGGCGGTATGGAAGGCGCAAGTATGCAGGACGTTGTGCATATCGGCAAAGAAGGACTTGTCGGCGAAATACTTGAGGTCAACGGTGATAAAGCCTCGATTCAGGTCTACGAGGAAACATCGGGATTAATGCCCGGTGAGCCTGTTGTCTCAACTGGAGAGCCACTAAGTGTTGAGCTTGGGCCGGGGATTATTGAACAGTTTTATGACGGAATTCAGAGACCGCTCGAATTAATCGAGAAAGCAGCGCAGAGTCCTTATATTTCACGAGGAATCAGCGTCCCTGCAATTGATAGAAGCAAAAAATGGAATTTCGAGCCTAAAGTCAAAGCCGGCGACGAAGTTATTGCGGGAGATATTCTCGGAGTAGTTCAGGAAACTGTAGTAGTTGAGCATTGAATAATGGTGCCCTATGGAGTTAAAGGCAAAATTACCAAAATCGAGAAGGGCGAACACACAGTAGAAGACGTTATAGCAGTAATTGACGACAACGGGACAAAACACGAAGTAAAAATGTTACAACGCTGGCCAGTCAGAAAGCCCAGACCCGTTAAAACCCGTCTTGCCCCTAATGTGCCTATGACAACAGGACAAAGAGTAGTCGATGCATTCTTCCCTGTTGCACTTGGCGGGACTGCTTGCGTACCCGGTCCGTTCGGTTCAGGAAAGACAGTTATACAGCACCAGTTCGCAAAATGGGCACAGGCTCAAATAGTCGTTTATGTCGGCTGCGGTGAACGTGGGAACGAGATGACGGACGTTTTGCTTGAATTCCCCGAACTTGATGACCCTCAGACAGGGCAGCCATTAATGAAGCGTACAACTTTAATCGCGAATACTTCAAATATGCCCGTTGCTGCACGTGAAGCGAGCGTTTATACAGCTATTACACTCGCAGAATATTATCGTGATATGGGCTATTCAGTCGCGTTAATGGCAGACTCTACAAGCCGATGGGCCGAGGCTCTGCGCGAAATGTCCGGACGACTTGAAGAAATGCCCGGCGAAGAAGGTTACCCGGCATATTTGGGAACTCGTCTTGCAAGTTTCTACGAGAGAGCGGGGCGCTGCATTGTAAACGGTAAGGACGGCCGCGAAGGATCTATTACAGTTATAGGCGCAGTATCACCTCCTGGCGGCGACTTGTCAGAACCTGTTACTCAGAATACTTTACGAGTTACAAAAGTTTTCTGGGGACTTGACGCGAATTTAGCATATCAAAGGCACTTCCCGGCCATTAACTGGCTGTCAAGTTATTCGCTTTATACTGATAGGCTTGATTCATACTGGGACGAAAAATTTGACGACCAGTGGAGCGGACTCAGAGTCGAGGCTATGGGATTATTAGAGCAGGAATCACAATTAAACGAAATCGTAAGGCTCGTAGGAATTGACGCACTTTCACGCGATGAGAGAATGGTAATGGAGACGGCGAAATCTTTACGTGAAGACTTCTTACATCAAAACGCTTTCCACGAGATAGATACTTACGCTTCAATGGACAAGCAATTTAAGATGCTGCGTATGATCGTAAATTTCCATCATGCCGGACTTGACGCTTTACACAAGGGCGCACCCATGAATAAATTATTTAATTTGCCGGTCCGTGAACAGATTGCAAGAATGCGCTATCTTGAAGAGAAGGATATAGCACAAATTGACAAGCTCGAAGATACTATCAAGGAGCAAATACAAGCAATTATACCCGTTGGAGGTGAACACGATGCTGCCTAGAGAGTATAGAACTATATCAAATATTTCCGGCCCGTTAATGATGGTCGAGAAAACTAAAGATGTACGTTATGATGAGCTTGTAGAAATTTCACTCTCAAACGGTGAGAAACGCCGAGGCCGAGTCCTTGAAATCGAGTCAGACCGCGCATTAGTTCAGGTTTTCGAGGGTACTTCAGGGATCGAGAACGAAGACACTAAAGTAAGATTTCTAGGTAAAGTCTTAACATTGCCGGTTTCTAAAGATATGCTAGGGCGAGTCTTTAACGGACGAGGCGAACCCATTGACGGAGGCGCGCCATTAATCGCAGAGCAGAATCTCGACATTAACGGAATGCCCATGAATCCATTTTCACGCGATTATCCGTCGGAATTCATACAGACAGGAATCTCAACAATTGACGGACTTAACCCGATGGTAAGAGGTCAAAAGCTGCCTATTTTCTCCGCGTCAGGTCTGCCTCATAACAGAATGGCCGCACAAATTGCCCGTCAAGCTACAGTTATAAGTGGACACGAAGATTTTGCGGTTGTTTTCGCAGCTATGGGAATAACGTTCGAAGAGGCTTCTTTCTTTATGGAAGATTTCAGGCGCACGGGCGCATTACAGCGTACAGTCTTATATATTAACTTGGCCGATGACCCTGCGATTGAAAGAATTTCAACTCCCAGAATCGCACTCACTGCCGCCGAGTATTTAGCATTTGAGTGTAATATGCACGTTGTTGTAATATTAACGGACTTGACGAACTACTGCGAGGCATTACGCGAAATTTCAGCAGCTCGTAAAGAAGTCCCAGGCCGACGCGGTTATCCCGGTTATTTATATACTGACTTGGCCACTATGTACGAGAGAGCAGGAAGACTCAAGGGTAAAAGCGGAAGTATTACACAGATTCCTATTTTGACAATGCCTGAAGACGACAAGACTCACCCGATACCTGACTTGACTGGATATATTACTGAAGGCCAGATTATTTTGAGCAGGAGTCTTCATAGACAGGGAATTTATCCGCCCGTTGATGTCATGCCGTCGCTTTCAAGACTTAAGGATAAGGGAATCGGCAAAGATAAGACTCGTGAAGATCATGCGGACCTAATGAACCAGTTATTTGCGGCCTATGCTCGCGGAAAAGAAGCAAAGGAACTCGCAGTAATTCTCGGTGAAGGCGCATTATCAGAAGAAGACAAGGCATTTGCTAAATTCTCTACAGTCTTTGAAGATAAATATGTTCGTCAGGGTGAATACGAGAACAGGACAATCAAAGGAACTCTTGAACTCGGCTGGGATTTATTGACGATGATTCCAGTTAAGGAACTCAAGAGAATCAGAGATGCCTATATCGAGAAATATTTAAATCCTTTACTGGCTGAGAAAAAGGCAAAAGCTGAGAAGGCCGGCAGCTAAAGGGGGAATTTGACAGATGGCACGCATCAACGTCAACCCTAACAGAATGGAATTATCGAGGCTCAAGAGAAGACTCGCAGTCGCAAAAAGGGGTCATAAATTATTAAAGGATAAGCAGGACGCATTGATTAAGGCATTTCTTGAGAAGGCGCGCGCTGGCAAGGAATTACGCGAGGCAGTCGAGAAAGAATTATCAGAGTGTTATGCAACTTTTGTATTATCCCGTGCACAGACTACACCCGAAATTCTTGAGCAGGCCTTAATTTTTCCGGGCGCAAAGTCGACTCTTTCTGTAAAGTGGCATAACGTAATGAGCGTAATGGTACCTGAATACGACGTAAAGCAAGAGGGCAACCCCGTAAATTATGGATTCGTAAATGTGCCTTTATTGTTGGACGCTGCATTAGAACAGTTCAGCAAGATTATATTACGTTTATTGCAGCTCGCAGCAGAAGAGAAAGCTATTAGACTTATGGCCGGAGAAATTGAGCGCACAAGAAGACGCGTTAATGCTCTTGAATATGTCATGATTCCTAATTTGGCCGAAACTATAAGATATATCAGCATGAAACTTGATGAGCAGGAAAGATCCACGTTAAGCCGCTTAATGAAGATTAAAGAAATCGTCTCGGCTTAGTATGTGAATTAGTATGATAGAATAATTCTTGAATTCCCCTCGTGTGAAAGCGGGGGGACATTTTTATATTTTGCATTTATGAAGGGAGAATTTATTTAATGATAAAGATAAATCAGAAAATTTTTAGACTCGTTATATTATTAACAGTTTTATTTGCGTTATCTTATTCCCCCGTTGAAGCAGCTTATTATAATTCAGGACAAAGCGGAAATTCTGAAGCCGACGCATATTTAATCACTTCACTCGAAGACTTTAAATTATTTAGGGATCGCATTAATTTTGTTGATTCAGGTTCTGGCAATGTCGATAAAGACCCGGCCGGAAAATATTATAGACTCGTAACTGATATAGACTTAAGCAATGAACAGAACTGGACAGCAATAGGGCGCGGCTTATCCCTGAATCAATCGACTCAAGAATTTGATTTAATACCCTTCAGCGGACATTTTGACGGCAACGGACACACAATTAATGTAAATAACTTGAATGCATCAGAAGTGTCATCAATTTTCTATATAGTCAAGACTGAAAGCGATTACGCAGTCAAAAATTTAAATATTGCCGGAGATACTAAGCCCCTTGCTCCGTTCGGTGCTGGTATATTAATATATGAATTGCAAAATGGAGTCGTCGATCATTGTAATTATGAAGGTAATATCACAATAAATTCTTATACGGCGGCACTCGGAGGCGGATTAATTAATGCAATTACAGGCGGAACAGTCAAAAATTGCACATTCAGCGGGACAATAAACGCGGTTTCAACAATGGAAGGCGATTTCTCCGTAGAAGGCAAAATTTTAGCTGCTGGTATAGGCGGGATAGTCGGCTCTTTGGAAGGAGACGGCAAAATAGAAAATTGTGCGGCTTTGGCAGGGTCAAAAATTTCTGTAACTGTAGGCGATTCTAGTTATATATCATATTTAGGCGGAATTGTCGGATATGCATATTTTCAAGAAGACGATTACGGCAATAGAATAGGCTCAAGCGCAGGAAGTATTAAAAATTGTACGTCAAATGCTGAATTAACCGGCGCGGCTTATATAGGAGGCATAGCAGGCTCGGCATATTCTCAAACTGTTTTGTCAGGAAATTCTTTCACTAACGCAAAATATGAGGTCGGAGATATGGACGATACAGGCTCACCGGGAGGCAGCAGCGACGGAAATAACAGCAATACAAATATATTAAAGATTACGACTGAATATATACCAGACGGCACAGTAAATGTTGATTACTCTTTTACGCTGCAGGCATCATCGAGCGGCGTTTTATGGACAAAAGAAAGCGGCGGACTTCCCGACGGTCTGAGTCTTAGTTCTACTGGACTAATCAGCGGAATCCCGGCAAAATCTAATTCGTTTTCTTTCACTGTAAAAGCAACGGACGGCGCAAATTCTGATACTCGCACATTTGTAATGAGAATAAATCCAGCTCCTGAAGTGTCATTAAATATTGACATTATCGAACGAGGGCGAGCAAATGATCCGCTAAGTTTTGACAGAGAAACAGGACTCGAAAATGAAAATATAATCTGCGGAATAAGTGATAATAATTATCTCGACTATGCAAATAATAAATATAATCCAGTAACAGAAGATTCTATTGCGAAAATTTTCCAGGATTCAGAGCTCGCAAATTCTTATCGCAAAAAAGGTTTCACAGCAGACGGAAATACAAGGCTTATTTTACGAGCTTATACAACAATGCCCGGAACTATAAAATTTTCTGTGCCTCAAGAAATAGGAGCCTCACTTGAGAATCTCAGCAGGGACAATCGCGGGACTTCAATAGAGATTAAGACAAAAAATGTTGCCGGCTCAATTTATCAGGCTTCAGCGGTCTTGATTTCTCCGAAAGATTTTCCGCAAAGTATGTTAGATAAATTCCCGGAAACAAATTTTAATGTCAAAGTAAATTTTACAGGCGACGGCGGCGAATTAGCTTCTAAAGACGAAAATATTTTACTTCATTCTGTGCCGGTTGTCTTGATTCATGGATTCTCAAGAACTAATGTAGATAATGCTTTTGGAGATTTTAACGCAGCCTCAGGAATACGCAAAATTCTTCAGGATTCAGGACTCGTAATTATGCCTTGTAATTATGACGGCACAAAAGGCCCTATGAATATAATTCCGGATTCTGAAGTTGAGAATTACGCAACAAATCCAATTTTCTGGCAGATTTCGCAGGCACTACAAAAAAAAGTAAGTTCGGGAATAGCGTGCACTCAAGCCGATTTAATATGTCATAGCATGGGAGGCTTAATTGCAAGACGTTTTATTCAGAATGATGCAGGAAATAAGAACACTATACGTTCATACGGAAATGGAATGATTCGCAGAGTTATTACAGTCGCCACACCTCACGAGGGAACTCCATGGGCTTCACTTGCTTATAATATTATACGAAATAGTTCAATGCCTGCAGTATGGGAGCTCATTATAGATAATATTCCTGTGATTAAAGAGTTTTTTGACGAAATTTTTTCACCGATTGCACAAAATATAAACTATCTCAGCGCATTTCAAGATTTAAAGCTAAACAGCGATCTCGTGAAATCTCTTAAAGCTCCTGAAGTCCCGTTTTTTGCCATTTATGGAGGCGTTCTCAATCAAGAATCAGAATATATTGCGCTGCCCATTTTTATAGATATACATACTATAATTAATCTCGGATTTATTGAGGCACTCACTGAGGGACTCAAAGAAAATTTATTATCTGGTAAAGTATTCATGAAAATAGTTTTCGGCCCTAATGAAGAAGATCATGATGTAGTTGTCGGCAAAAGCAGCGCAGTATCAATTTTTACGAATAATTCAACAGGTTTTACAGGCTGGAGATTTCAACATACAAGCATATGCAAACAAGATGACACCGGCCGAGAAATTTTGAATCTGCTCAAAGGCCCGGAGTCCAAATTCTATAAGGCTTCTGACTCAAGTTCTAATAAATATGCTTTATCGTCTTTACCTGCAAATATTCCCGAAAAATTTCGCTCAATAAAAACTAGCAGCGAAGATATTTCATATTCATTGAATTATACTCTAACTGTTAAGCCCGATAATTCAGACTCAATTACTGCCCCTGCTGCGTCAATAATTACGATTCCTGCGTCCGTAAAAATAACTGTCTCGCCTAAAGATAATATTTCAGATCGTCAAGTCTATATGTTAATAAGCAATATTTTAGAGAATAGACTCTACTCAACTTCACGGGATAATGACGGGAATTTTACGGCGGTCATTGATTTCGATTATGAAGATATAGGAGCTCTCAGAATCGCATGTTTTTCCGGAAAAAATGAGGGCAGCAATGAAGTTTATATTTCCGACGCAATTTATTTATTCTTAGTCCCTGACAATGGAAATATTACCGGAATATCCTTCCCGGAAAGTACTGACGCATTATTTACGAACGTAGACGCAGAAATCCCGATCAGCATTTACGCAGCAACTTCAAGTAATAATCACTATAATATTGCGATGCCTTCAATGGGTACTAAATGGACAATTGAAGATCCCTCAATTGTGAGTATTACAGAACTCGGCAGGCTTAAGGGTCTCAAAGAAGGAAGCACTACTATAACAGCAGAAAATAACGGCTTCAAAGCGTCTAGAATTGTCCATGTCGGTGCAGCTTATGGAACTGTCAGAGAAAATAATAATCAAGATGACAGTGATAATAATGACAATCCAGATTCATATCAGGATCAGGACCAGAATCAGCCTTACATTTATAATAATAATCGGGGCGGCGGAGGCGGCTGTCAAATGAATAATTCAGGACTTTACGCGGTTATATTAATTCTTGCTTGTGCTTTATTCATGTCTAAGAAAATATCATAGAAATTCATTATAAACTTGTTAGTGTCTTCTTTGAAAGAAAAAAATTTTTCAGGGGAGGCACATTTTTTTTTGCGAATAATTTAAAATCGATTAAAATATTCATTCATGTTATAAAATTTTTTTGGAGGCAATTAATGAAACACAAAAGTTTAGCCAGACAATTCGGCATATTGTTTATTATTTTCGCTCTTGCAACGATTATTATCAGCGGGGCAATGACTTATTATAACCGCACAGTTCAATATCACGATACTTGCATAAATAATCTAAGGCAGTTAACGACCCATTTATCGGACTTAATCAAGAGCAGCGGCACAGAGTTTATTACTCTAAAAAAATGGTTCGCCCAGCATACAAAAGAAGTGCAGATTCCCAAAGATTTCGAGGCAGATTTACCCCGTGCAAAAGACGCTTTCACGAATTATTTAAAATCAAATTATCCCGGTAAAATTTTCGGTGTAGATCTCTCGTTTGAAGATTTAGATTTTACGGCACAGCGTTTATATGTGATTTACAGGTTTGAATACTGGTTCAGCGTATTTTTTCAGGCAAAGGACGCATTTAATCTCAGTTATGTATATTTCATTTATCCTGAAGACATGAGCAAATTAACAATGAATTACATGTTCGATCCCACTATGGGAATAATAAGTGATGACAAGGGCCGAGAAATTTTATTTTTAGGCGATATTGTTTACGAAGATCCGGCTATTCATGCTAACATGTGGCTTGCTTGGAATAATTCGGACTCGGACTCGCTGACTTTTGACACTCTTAATAATGAATTCGGCTATGTTTACACGTATTGTAATGCTCTTGAGATTAACGGGGAGAAGGTCGGACTTATTTGTGCAGAAATCAGCGTCGAACGTGTTAATTCAGATATTTTGAAGTCAGTATTACAGCAAGTAGGCATTTCATTTATAGTGCTTGTTGTGTCAACATTCTTAATGTATTTATTTATCAAGAGCAAGATTTTAACTCGTATAATGAGGCTTGAGCAAAATATAGACTCTTACTCGCAGGATAAAAACGTTTCTATTTCGCATGTAATCACATCACAGCGCGGGCAGGATGACGAAATAGGCTCATTGTCAGATAAATTTGCGGGCATGATTAACGAGTTAGATATTTATATGAAAAATTTGCAGTCAGTAACAGCCGAGAAAGAACGCATTACAACAGAATTAAATGTAGCAACTACAATACAGGCCGATATGCTGCCCAGAATCTTCCCTAGATTCCCCGATGTTACAGAATATATAATTTACGCGACTATGAATCCAGCTAAAGAAGTCGGCGGAGATTTCTATGATTTCTTTATGATAGACAAGACTCATGTTGCCTTAGTAATTGCTGACGTGTCAGGCAAAGGAGTCCCCGCTGCTTTATTCATGGTAATTGCTAAGACTCTAGTCAAGAATCGCCTTCAAATGGGTGAAGAACCTTCTAAGGCACTTGCTAACGTAAATGAGCAGCTTTGTGAAGGCAATGAGGCTGGCTTATTCGTTACAGTCTGGGCTGGCGTTGTAGATCTCGAAACCGGCCGCGTAGTACAAGCTAATGCAGGCCACGAATACCCGGCAATCTGCAGGAAGGACGGAAATTTTGAGCTCGTAAAAACAAAGCACTCCCCGGCAGTCGCTACTCTTGAGGGCATGAGATTCAAGCAGGATGATTTTGATTTACACCCCGGCGATACTTTATTTGTATATACTGACGGAGTAACTGAGGCGACAAATGCAAATGATCAACTTTTCGGCGAAGAGAGATTAACTCAAACTCTTAATAAATATAAAGATTTAATGCCGAGTGATTTATTGCCGGCAGTCCGCAAAGATATTGACGAATTTGTCGGGGACGCGCCTCAATTTGATGATATTACTATACTGGGATTTAGATTTTACGGGTTTAACGCGAAATAAATTATCATGCTTGAAAATGTAAACTCGTTAGCTAATATTTGCTGTGAAAGAAATGGGACTCTCAAAACCTGCTATGATCACGGACAAATTACGCTAAATGAATTTCTTGATATTCAAGCCGGCAAAGTGAGAAAGAATCTAGGGATTACGCCGTTATGCAGTCCTGAAGATTTTTTCTCACTGGCTGAGAATTTCACAAGTGAGAGAGTCGGCCCTGAACTCGCAAAAAAAGTTAATTCGGCATTGAGACTCGGGGCGATATGTGCGGCAGATCATCACGGTGGGATTTATTGCGCTCAAACTTTTCAGTCTGATTTATTATTCGGGCAGTTACTCAAGAAATTAGGCGGTGAAGATTATAAAAATGTTATTCCGGTCATATCATGCGGCCAAGTCGAGTTAAACAGCTCAACTTATGCGCGCGGTATAATGTCATTTATGAATCGAGATAATATTTTGCACTTCCCTATATTCCCCTCAAAGCCTAGACCTTTATTAGCGTTTTCTGCTCCGGCTATGAGTCAAGAAATGTTATCAAGATTTCGCAAACGTTTTATAAGGAATTCCGGAATCCTTGAGTCTGCTCTGAATGAAATATTAAGCTCAGTCTATGAACACGAGAATATTATTAATTGCTCACGTTTTGAGTCTCAAGTTACTAAAATCGGCGCGGAACTCTCACACGGACTATTTAAGGCAAATTCTCCCGTTATTGTTTATTTGGAAATGGAGAGTCTATTAACTCCCTTGTTAATTCGCGAACTCAAAGACGGAAATAATTTAATTGCGCGTTTATTATTTGACTCGAGATTCAAGAAATATTTATCTCATGAGCTTTTATGTGATGTGCTATTCAAATTTGTAGACGAACAGGGCCGGAATATTGCTATAAAATTTACACCTGAAAATATTTTATCGGGGCGGGATTTTGACGGCAATGATATAGCGATTCCCTTAGAACTTGAGAATATTTTATCATTGATTGAACAGCGCAAATTAATTCCGGGTATATTCCTGCTTGCGTTAATTACTATATTTGAGCGCGGACTCACTTGGATTAATGGAGTCTTTGCGTCGGTGTATTTACCATTATGGCAGGAAAAATTAATTAATATTCTCGAATCAGAAGGCATGATTTACGAGTCTAATATTATTCGCGAGTATGACATGACGGGCTATATTTGCGGGCCAGTTTTCGCAGTTTGTCAGGGAGAAGGATATATAACTCCCGCCGGGCCTGTAGAATTCTGGATCTCTAAGCCTGATTTTAATTATATTGAGTCACTCATGAATAAGACTCTATTATGGGATTCGCAAATTATGGGCTTGACTACAATGTACGAAGATATTATTAATTCACACGAGCGAGAAAATAACTGGTACAAGACTATAACTGAAGGCTCAAATAATTGCTTTAACTTTAAGGAGAATATAATTATAAATGTGTAAAAAATTTTTTTGCTTGAGCGTGTTAATTTTGCTTTATTTTTGCGTGCCTGCAATGAGTGAGCAAATTTTCAGCACTGACCCGCATTTGAAATCTGACGGAAATAAATATTATTTTGCATTTGTCGATTATGATGAGTACATGCCATCGAGCAGACAATTTTATTATATTTTATCAGGACTTCAAGAAAGAGGCTGGATTAAACAAGGCGGGCTGCCTTTTACGATTCAAGAAATTGAAGATAAAAATATGTCAACTCGTGAAATGTTTGCAGCTTTACAAGATAGGGACTTAGGCGAATTTATAAAATTTGTTAAGGGCGGCTTTCACTACTTAGCATACGAGGAGGCAAATATTATCGCTGAAGATCTCACAAAACGAGCCGGGCAAGATATAGACTTGATTATAACGTTCGGGACAAGTGCGGGGCTGTTCGTGAAAAATTTAAAGTTGCCAGTCCCTATGGTGGATTATTCGGCGACTGATCCGGTAGCTTCAGGCATTATTGAATCAGCAACAGAAGGCAGCGGGAGTCCTAATGTATGGGCGCAGGTTGAGCCGTCTTTACCCTTGAGACAAATTAAATATTATTATTCCGTCAAACCTTTCAAGAAAATGGGCGTTATTATTTACGGCGATGAGACAATTTCAGGACTTCCAGATATTAGAAAGAGTGCGCAGGAAATCAGCTTTGATCTTGTCGTGTATCACATTGACGAGCAGCCAAGAGAGACCCGTGAAGAGTTAGAGAGATATTACCAGCTTGTAGCCGATAAGTTCCGCAGAATGTCAAATGAAAATATTGATGCGTTTTTCCTGACAGTTGATTTAATTAATGACCCGGCTAGAATATTAGCAATACTTAACCCGTTATATAATAAAAATATTCCCGTTTATTTGATGGACGATGTTACAAGCGTGAAAAACGGCGCATTAATGTTAATTTCGGCGTATGATTATGAGAACGTCGGGCGGTTCGTGGCTGATACTATAGCAAAAATTTTGAACGGTGCAGAGGCCGGCAAACTCCCTTGTGTCTATACCAGCGCGCCAAGTATTTATTTTAACTATGATGTCGCATTAAGAATAAATTATCCGTTACATTTTGAGTTCTTGACAGTTTGCGACGAAATTTTTTCACGAGGTGCTGCAAATGAGCGATAAAAAATTTTTATTGATTATGATAGCTTTATATGCCGTAAAATTTGCTAGCTTGCTTAATTCACGCGGGGTGTCTCAAGATGAGCGGTAATAAAAACTTTCAGCGTTTATATATAATTTTATTGATTGTTATAGCCTTGTTTGCCGTAAACTTTGTAAGCCTTCTCAGCTTTCTTAATTATAGATCTATGGTAATCGAGATGGAGGAGCAGTTAATTTCACGAGCCGAGCAGGAGACTATATCATCAATGGAAATAGCGTTAAATTTCGGCAAAGATTTCTATAATTTTTACGGGATTCAGGAAATATTCAAAAATTTTGAGTCGCGTTTTAAAGCTCCATATCCGTTTATAATCAGGTCAGATAATAATAATGTAATTTACGAGTCAGAAAATAATAAATCTGCAAATTCCGGGCAGCTTAAAAGGTTTATAGCTGATAATTCAGTGAGACGCGCAATAAATTCTATTCATTCAGGAGAATATTTCAAGGCCGAGTCAAGAAATCATAAAGCAATATTTACTCCCATAAAATTAAATCAAAAAGTTATAGGCTATTTCGGATGTCTATATACTAATCAAATTTTTTCGGACGGGCTAAATTCTATATTGCGCAGGATTATATATATCTCGTTAATTTTTTCGGTCTTAGTTTGTGCGTGCGTGGTAATATTTATTTTTGTGATACGCGGGGATACATGGGTCAAGAAACACGGAAGCATGAATCACAATTTAGAAAGATTCTTAGCTGTCTTAATAATGCAAGTCGGAATTTTATTATTATCGGGTCTCAACATGTATAATTATCAGCAGGATTACAGAAATAAAATCGAAAATTTTGTCAGGTTCTCACTTCAGAATTTAGGCGAAAATATAAATAAAATCCGGGAGCAGGGAGTCGACTTAACACGAGTCCAAGATCTAAGAAGTTATATCGAGAAGCGCGTAATATCTTTAGGGATTCTTAGCAAAGTTCGAGTCTCCGAGCGTATTTCAGAAATTAATTTAACTGATGAATCTTCAGGGCTTATAACATTTATTTATGAGACCGGCAATAATAGAGAGTTCCTAACTATTGAGGCTGAAATCTCAGATCAGGCTATACAAAAACAAAAATGGGATACTTTGCTTGTTTTGATGTCGACTATGATAATTTTGCTGATATTTATATTTGAGCTTAATAACTTGCTGAAATTCTTTGACGTTGACTCGAATAATAATAATATGGGCTTCTCGGAGGAAAAAATAGCGTTGTCCCTAAGATTTGCGAGTTTCTTGTGTGCTACTGCTGAATATATGTGCCTGCCCTATGCTGCCATGATGATTCGTGAAAGTAATGAGTCATTATTCGGCCTCTCTGTAGGAATGACTGCAGCCCTTCCCATTTCTATAGAAAGTTTTACGCAATTAATAACTATAATGATTTTGCCGCGTCTCGTTAAAAAGTTTAATATACGGGTTCTATTAATTTTCTCGGCTATTCTCATGGCTGCGTGTAATATAAGCTCGTTCATAATCGGGGGCGCATTAACTATTGTGAGCTGCAGGGCACTGGCTGGAGTTGCTTATGCAGGATTCAAGCAAGTATCAAATTTCTTGATAACTAGGGGCTATGAGACTGAAGGCGGACGAAGTAATAATATTTCACAGGATATAGCGGGACTCTTGGCCGGAATAACTTGCGGGGCAGGAATGGGCGCGATCCTTTCAGCTAATGCAGGCTACGGAATAACTTTTTTATGTTCGTCAGTAGTATTTATTTGCTATTTAGTGATGACTCTTGCATTAATCCCGTGGCAGGCTTTGAACGCTCATAATAAATTAATTGACGACTCGACAAAGAAATCAGCTCGATTAAAAGATTTTGCAAGAATAATTTTCTCTCGTGAAGTAATATTTTTTGCGATAATTATATGCACTCCGCTTTATATAGGCACGATGTTATGTATGACTCTGATTCCTGCTATATGTCAATCTGAAGGAATCTCGGCCGTAATGTTGAGTTATTGCTATATTGCAAATGGCTTGACAGGGATTTATTTAGGGCCTTCTCTAGTCTCATCAGCTAAGAAAAAATTCGGCTCACATTATCCCCTTGCGCTTGTTTTCGCGTTGACCGCACTGGGATTGTTTATCGTGAAGATTCCGCCCGTTGCCTTAATGGTAATTATTACGAGCATGATTCTGGGATTTCTTGACGGGTTCGGGACTCCTATGGTAACAGATAATTTTATGAGCCTAAATATAGTAATGAATCATATCGACGAGTCTACGGCTTTGAGCTTTTACTGGGTATTATCTTATTTGCTTTCAACAGTCGCGCCCATAGTTGCGGAGTTATTATTGATTCCGTCGGACTCGTTTTTCTCGCCCATTGTGATAGGAGCATTGTTATATTTAGCAGCGGGAATATTAATTTTCATGAGCAGAATATTTCTTGGCTATAAGAGAATCAAACTATCACGCAGGACATTCAGGAGAAGATAAACTATAACGCCCCCTCGTGTAAAAGCAAGGGGGATTTATTTTGCGTGAAAATTTTAGTGCCAGTTGCCCGGCCATAAGTACCTAAAAATTTTTTGGGATTTGCGGAAATATAAGCCGACTGCCAGCAGTAATAATATAGTGAATAAAATAATCGTATGCCAAGACATACCGGGGTCGGGTTCAGGCGCATAGAAAGCCCACAATTTGACCACGTTAAGTGCTAAGTCAATTAGCGAGCTAACAAGACCTACAATAAGACCCATATCAGCGTGTGCCGAGCTTGGAAAGCATGTCCCTAACGTTATAACGATAAGCAGCAAGACAGCAATTTTTTTACTGGCCTTCATGATAACATCCCCATTAAAAAATTTTTGAATATAAGCAATTATACATAGGGGGGGGGGGGCATTGTCAATAGGCTATTAACGCATAAATCAAGCCTAGAATAAAGCTCACAGAATTTGTGAATGCAAGAGTCTTAAAAAGTTTTCGCGAGGTCATAATATTCACGCAGGCACACAGGGCAAATTCAAGCATAATTATAATAAACTCGCTGATAAATAATATAATCATGAATTCCGGAGAATCTCCCGCAAAAGTTATCGAGTCTAAATATTGATTCAGCATTAAATTTGTAATTATGTTAATTCCCGCAAAATATAAGCACTTACTAAAATTTTTATAGCCTGACATGTAAAATAACGGTGTCTCAATCAAAGCCGTAATAATCGCAGTAAAAATATTGATCCCCCCTGAATGTATAAATGTGTACGCAAAATAGTATGTTATTTATTCCCAGCCAGTCAACAAAATAAGAAATGTCTAAATCAAATAAAGCCGCAAAAATATAAATATATGTATCAAAATCGTGTGTTATTTACTCCCACCCACCCTGTCCGCATTCGCGAACAGAGTAAATAGTTAAGAACTTTGCGATTCATAAATCAATCCCGCAATAAATAGACTCAAAAATTGAATCACTGCCATAATATAAGGCGACACGGCAAAATATTCACTCAAGAAATACCCCGGCACTAAGCACCCCGCAGCAAGTCCGAATGTCAAGCCGGGATAACTAGGGAAGTATTTATGTAAGAGTCTCAACGTCAACGGCATAGTCATATTAAACGCGAAAACGAGCAAAATAATTTTATAATTTCCTGATAATTGCAGAGCCGCGAAACTCATAAAAAAAATTGCAAGTATACTTTTCCGCCAGCCTATAAAATCGCATAACACTCCGCCCGCCGACTTCCCTAAAGCAAACACGCACGGCATTAACATAATACAGCCCGCAATATTCGCACTGCCTCCAAAGCCCCGCAAAATCACACAGCCAAGTAATAAAGACGCTCCGACTATTAACGAGCAAGAAACTTTTTCAGATTTTGACTCGTTTATGGATTCAAGCTCGAAATTAAATTTTTTAGCGAAATATAAAGCAATCAACGTGAATATAACGCAAATTGCCTCGAATATAGGCGCGCTTATTATCTCAGCAAGGCCAAGTCCTAGACCTAATGCACCGCTTGATACAAATATGCCGGGTTCACGAAAATTTTTATATTGAGTCAAAATTAACACTCCTGCTGAAACATGAAATAAACAATTACCCAGCGCAATTAATATAACTTGCCAAAATATTCCCAGACTCGTAAATAATCCCCCGGCAAGTAAAACAGGAGCAGCAACAAACGCAGGCAGCACAAAATTTTTGCGTCTATCAAGAAGCAAGCCCGCTAGAAATTGCAGCCCAAACGCTATCACCGTGTAAAGCCCGAAATAATAAATTATCTTGTCAAAATCAGGCTCATTCACGGCGTAACTTGCAAGAACTGCCCCGCAGAGTCCGTCTACTGAAAAATGCAGGACTGTACACAAATATAGCATTATTTAATTCGTCATGAAATAAATCACGTCGTTCACGTTATACAAAGTTATGCGCTTTATATAATTTATTTCTCGGCGGCCTTCTGCTTTACACTTGGCACTAAGTAAATATTTTATTTCTTGATTCTTTTCCGGACGATTATATTTAAATACGTGCTTTATTTGAGATTCTCCGCTGCTTTTAGCTTTAACTGAGTCAATTACTTTTTTAGAGTCAAGATCCCTGAATGTAATAAAATAATCGACATCTTTAGAAATATTAATAGCAAGTTCGAACGCACAATCTTGATCTTTAACGGGTACTAAATTAAATTTTGCGCGTGTTCTTGCTCCCTGACGATTAGGAACAGGAATCGGCCTGAAATTTTCAGTAGTCGCAGGAACGGGGCGGGGCTTTCTGAATCTCTCAGGGCTGGGAATATCTGCAAATGCTGTTACACTAAGAGATATAATTATTACAATTGCGAATATAAAACGCTTCATAAATAAATCACATACTTTCTTTCTTACTTGAAAAATTTTTTATTATTATACACTTGACAAAAATTTATTTATCCCTCATAATTTCGCACCTGAAAAGAAAATTTTTTCAGGAGGTTTATACATGGCCAGAAAAATGGTTTATGGCATCAACGATCGGCCGCCGTTCGTAATAATGCTTCTTTCGGGAGCGCAGCACGTTTTAACACTTTTTGGTTCAACAACACTAGTTCCGTTAATATTTGGTCCCGCGATGGGAATGGACGCGTTACAAATAGCCTCGTTAATCTCTTGTGTATATTTCGGAATGGGTGTAGCGACATTAATTCAGACAAGCAAAAAGCTCGGTTCAGGACTTCCAATAGTACAAGGATCGAGCTTTTCTTTTATCCCCTCGGTTATGACGGTAATCGCGCTTTACAAGGCAGCAGGACCTGAAACAGTAATGCAATACATGGGCGGAGGTCTAATCGCAGGCGGAATAATTTTATCGGTCATAGGCTACAGCAGAATCGTTGGAGTGATTCGCAGAGTAATAACGCCTGTTGTAATCGGTCCGGTTATAATGGCTATAGGATTTTCCCTTGCAAATACTGCAGTACAGGGCAACGCTGCTAATTATTGGCCGGCCTCCCTCGCAGTAGTTATATTAATTTTCCTGTTCAGCTTAGTAATCAAGAATAAATATATAAACATTTTCGCGATTTTGCTTGCTATAGTAGTAACTTATTGCGTTTGTCTAGTTTTATCAAGTAATGGAGTTTTCGGGCCGGATCACCCTGCATATATAAATCTTGCAAAAGTCAGTGAAGCTCCATGGATTCGCGATTTCAAAAATGTAATAATTCCCTGGGGTATGCCGAAATTCAGCTTAATGACAGTTGCTGCTTTACTGGCTGGATTTTTCGCTACAATGATTGAATCAATCGGCGATTATCATTCAGTTTCTTATGCGTCGGGCGTTGAAGATCCTGACTCTGACACTATAAGCCGGGGGATCGGAGCTGAAGGACTTTGCTGTGCTTTATCGGGCGTGTTCGGCTCAGTAGGTACGACTTCATACACTGAAAATATAGGCTTGATAGGATTGACCGGAGTCGCTTCAAGAGTCGTAGTTCGTACAGGTGCAGTAATATTAATTCTCATGAGCTTTGTCGGGAAGTTGAGCGCGTTAATTGCAACAATGCCCTCGCCCATTATCGGAGGTGCTTATATAGCTTTATTCGGGACAATCGGCGCAATGGGTATACAGACTTTAATGCGTGCTGACATGTCGAGCCAGAGAAATATTTTAATAGTCGGCTTTGCTTTCTTGATGGCTTTAGGTCTTCCCGGCTGGGTTGAACAGAATCAAGCATTATTTATTAACCCTGAGAGCAGCCAGTTATATCAAACTTTAGGCGGAATGATCTGGGCAGTGTTAAAGACTCCGATGGCAGTTGCAGGAATTTGCGCGGCAGTTTTTGACTCACTCATTCCGGGAACTGACGAAGAACGCGGCATAAAAAGAGACTATCAAATAAATTTAGTAAAGTAAAATTTTTCAAGTTCTCCCAGTCAAGAAAGGCCGGGAGAATTTTTTTATTGTGTTATAATCAGGCATATTTATATAAGGAGTCAATTAATGCTATTTAATTCGTGGCAGTTCGCTGTATTCTTTCCGTTTGTGTTCGCTCTTTACTGGGTGCTGCCTGATAAATTCAGGGGCGTTATTATTCTCATATCGAGCTATTATTTTTACATGAGCTGGAACGTTAAATATATCGCATTAATATTATTTACGACAATAATTTCATACTTGGCCGCGTTGTTAATCAGGCGTTATGACTCGACAAAAAAATTTATTCTCGCATTCTCGTTAATTGCTTGTCTGGGAGTATTATTTGTATTCAAGTATTATAATTTTTTCGCGGCGAGTCTCGTTAATTTCTTGAATATATTCGCGCTGAAATTGCAGCCTCTCACGTTAAAATTTGTCCTGCCAGTCGGAATCTCGTTTTATACATTTCAGACTTTGAGCTATATTATTGACGTTTACCGCGGCGATATTGAACCGGAGAAAAATTTTATATATTATGCTGCATTTGTCTCGTTCTTCCCTCAATTAGTAGCAGGCCCGATTGAACGCACAAAAAATTTACTGCCTCAGATAAAAGCAAGACACGTTTTCAATTATGAGCAGGCAATGTACGGCACTAAATTATTATTATGGGGATTCTTCAAGAAATTAATAATTGCCGAGATAAGCGCGGCTTTTGTCGATCAAGTTTTTAATGACGTATATAATTATAAAGGCTTGCCGTTAATAATAGCTTCTTTCTTGTTTGCTGTGCAGATTTACTGTGATTTTTCCGGATATTCTGATATTGCAATAGGGACGGCCAAGTTAATGGGAATTGATTTAATGCAAAATTTCAGGAGCCCATATTTTTCCGCAAGTATAAAAGAATTCTGGAGCTGCTGGCATATCTCGCTGTCTACATGGTTCCGCGATTATGTTTATATACCACTGGGCGGCAATCGAGTCAAAAAATTTCGTCATTGCTTGAATTTATTTATAACGTTCATGATTTCAGGACTCTGGCACGGAGCAAATTATACTTTTATAGCATGGGGGAGTCTTCACGGAGTCGCTCAAATTCTCGAAAATTTTATACGTCCTAAGAAATATAACGGCCTTAAATGGGTCTTGCAAGTAATTTCTACTTTTATATTTGTAATGCTTGGATTCGCAATTTTCCGGGCAAATAATATTAACGACGCGATTTATATATTCTCGAATCTTTTCGCGGGTAATTCAGGCCTTGAACTCATTGATATTCGAGCGTCAAAAATTTACGGGTTAAGCATATCAATTATTATATTAGCTTTATGGGATTATTTCTCGCTAAAATATGACGTTATCGAAAAAGTTACATCGTGCAAAAATATTTACTTGAGATACGGATTTTATTTCTTGCTGGTGAATGCGTTAATATTCTTCAGGTCAATAGGCAGCACTCAATTTGTATATTTCCAGTTTTGAGTTTGAGCGATATTTTATGCTGATATAATAACGTCATTATAAATAATGAGGTGTCGGAGTGAAAAAATTTCTTGCTGGATATTTAATAATTTTGCCTGTGCTGATTCGTCCTTCACGCAATAATATCAGGGATAATATATAAATTAGGAGTCTCGATATAATTATGAAAAAATTTCTCGTAAAATTTTCGTTCCTTGCTGCATATTTTATAATTATTCAAGTCATTTTGCCTGTGTTAATAGACCCGTTTAACGTCTTTCACGCGTTCAATATCAGGGACAACGGAGTAACGCCTAATCAGAATTATATCAAGATGAAATATATTCTTGCTAATCCTGAAAAGTTTAATGGCTTTATATTCGGCTCATCACGAGTCACAGCCCTCAATCCTGAGAAAATCAATAACGGCGGAAAAGTTTATAATATGACTTACCCGGCCGGACTTCCTTGTGAACATTTAGCAAATATAAAAACTTTTCTAGCTAATAATATAAAGCCTGCAAAAATTTATATGGCCTTTGACAGTATGAGCTACACTGTTTCATATAGTGAACATATTACAAAGCCTCTTAACTGCCCGTATGAATATTTGCGCGAAAATCCCGAACATTTTTACTCGCTTTACTTAAATGCAGCTGTAACTTTTCAATCAATCGGGAAGATTATAAAGCACTCACCTGTGAAAAATTTTGCTGATAAATTCTATAATTACGGCTATGAATTTGACTATAATATGACTTCAAATTATGACTGGGATAAAGCAGTGCCGGCTATGGGAGATTTTAACGGGGAGAAATTTATGGATTCGACACTGAAGGACATTCGCGAAATCGTGAAAATTTGCCGTGATAATAATATAGAACTCGTAATTTTCACAAATCCCATGCATTATATTACTTACTTGGCCTCACTTGAGAGAAATTATATTTATTTCCTTGCTGAACTGGCAAAAATAACGGACTTCTATAATTTCAGCGGGCTGAATAGTATTACTATCAATAATAATAATTATCTCGAAACAAGCCACTATAAAGCAGAAATCGGCGATATTATTATAAATATTATTTGCAACGGCGAGTCTTATCCGGAATTAGAGAGTCAAGGCTTCGGAGTCAAGATAACGCGTAAAAATATAAATAATTTGCTTAATTTACTGGAATCACAGGCAAAAAATTTTATTACTCAGAAAAGTAAAGATATATAATTGCAGCCTCAAAGACTCGGAGTCAAGATAACGCGTAATAATATAAATAAATTGCTTGATTTACTGAAAGCACAGGCAAAAAATTTTATCTCGCAGCGAATATAAATATATAATTGCACTCTCAGGGATTAACGCGTGAGAATATAAGTAAACTTATTTACTTATTAGAATCTCAAGCTAAAAATTTTATCGCACAAAGAAATATATAAAATTTATGCTATAATGCCCTTGAAATTTTTATAAAGGCGTGATAATCATAATGGAGTCAGGAGTCAGGAGTCAGGAGTCAGGACAAGAACAAGAATTTGACTCATTTGCAGAGAACTATTCAAGCGAAGTAGATAACGAATTATCTGCAGTTCTTAAGGGCAACCCGCACGAATATTTTAATCAATACAAAATTTTTTATCTCAGGAAGATATTTAATTCTCAACAAAAATTGACTTCAAATCCTCTGAAAATTTTAGATTACGGCTGCGGGGTCGGGCTATTCTCTAAAACTATTTATGACGCATTTAATAATATTATTATTCACGGATTCGATGTCAGCAGCAAAAGTATTGATCAAGTCCCTGAAGAGATTCGCACTGGGAGAAATTTTTTCACGAGTAATCTTGCTGAATTAGATTCGGACTATGATATTGCTTTATTAATCACAGTTTTACATCACGTTGTCCCCGAGTCCGAGCGTCCCGGCAAAATATTTATAAGCGTCTTAAGCCCGGCGGAAAATTAATAATAATCGAGCACAATATGACGAATCCCCTCACGCGAAAACTCGTGAATAACAGCCCAGTCGATGACGATGCAATTATGCTTAATATTTCAGAGTGCAAAAATTTGCTTACATGTGCAGGCTTTAAGAATATTTCAGGAAAATATATAGTCTTCTTCCCTAAACAGTTAGCAGGCTTGAGATTTCTTGATAAATTTATTTCTCGGATTCCTTTAGGTGCTCAGCATATGACTTGCGGCGGAAAATAAATAATCTCGTTATCGCTTGAATAACATGATACAATTTTCACGAGGTGATTTATTATTATGAAGACAGCAGCAATTTTCTTAATTGACGGTTTTGAAGAAACAGAGGCACTCACGACTGTAGATATTTTACGTCGCGGCGGTGTTGTAGTAACGATTGTATCACTCACAGGGAGTCAAGAAGTTACCAGCAAAAATAAAATTCGCGTGAGGACTGAAGCAATGTTTGACTCAGTTAAAGACGAAAAATTTGACATGCTGATTTTACCGGGGGGAACTCTTGAGATAGCGAATCACGAGGGATTACAGGAATTACTCAAGAAATATAACGCTGAGGGAAAATATATCGCGGCGATTTGTGCAGCACCGGCGGCACTGGGTAAAGCTGGAGTCTTAGCAGGCCGCAAAGCAGTATGTTATCCGGGACTCGAACATCATTTAACGGGAGCGTCAAAAGGTTCTGAAAGAGTCGAGACAGCTGGTCATATCACGACAGCAAAGGGGCCGGCAGTAACTCCGATATTTGCGTTAAAGCTGCTTGAGATTCTTGAGGGGAAGGCGATGGCAAATGAAGTCGCGGAGGGATTCCTGATTCCTCTAGTATATAAGAATTAAAGCGTGTGTAGCAAGCCGCCGTCGAATGGGGTGGGCGGGTGGGAATGAGACGGCGGCAAAAATTTTTATTGAATCATATAATTTTGAGAACGCTTTAACATTTTTTCACGGTCAAGAGGCTTTACATTATTTACTATGTATTCACGCATTAACGCACCTTCCGGAGTATCTTGAGACGATGAGAGAAATTCAAGCTCGACTCCTAAATTTTTAGCGACATCATGAGCAATTAACGGCCAGACTTTGCCAATATCCCCGACAATAGGCAAGCTCCCTTCATGACGTGCAAATGCTGACATTTCCATTCTGAATGGAATCTTTGCGGCCTTAGTTTTCGGGAGTCCTTTGTCAATTGCTTCCTGAACAGTTTTATTTAATTCGACTGCCCGGCGTAAATTCTCGTCAAGATCGATTCTGATTAAATTTTTGTCCCGTAAATTATAAGTCGCTTGTCCCGAATAATCAGCCCAGATCCCGTGCCCCGTGTAGCATTCAAATGGGCCGTCATGAATTTCTTGTGTCAAAGCAACTGCCGACTCAATTATTACATCACATGATGCTAGCATTCTTGAAATTCTCATAGAACGCTCAGAAACAGGAATCGAGTCGCCTATTGACATTCCTACAGCTCCGCCGCCGACTAATTGCGGAATAGTAACGAGAACAGGAATATTTTTTTTGTCCGCAGCTCCCAGCATTGTTTTATCATCACAGCCCCAGCCCGCAACTTTTTCAAATGGGAGTCCGTAAATTCTCGCGAGACTCAATACTTCATGCGCGAGTCTCTCTGTTCTGAGTCCCATGGGATAAGCCATATTTCCGGCTGCTTTGATAATCTCGTTCAATTTCGGCAAATTCTTCCCGCGTGTTAATAAATCGTCGTCTAAGGGCATTTCACGTTTAAGCGCGTTAATTTCGTCATCAGTCATGCAAGTGAACTCATAGACATCTCCGCGGGGCATTTTGCTTAAGTCCATATTTAAAGATTTTGCGTCAACCCTGAAAACTTTATCGAGAGAGCCGGCCATTTCGTGGGCAATTACTGCCGAACTTGTAGATACAGCGTCAACGATTCCGACTCGTATTAACTCGGCTATAAGAGTCGTTACTCCCTCGTGAATATTCGGCCCGCTTCCTGTTACTACCATTACACGGCCGCCGCTTTGTTTAGTTTTCGTGATTCTCTCTACTGCTTTATTTAGAGTCTCAAGACTTTGAGAGTCAAGCGATTCCCTGAAAAAATCAAGCTGTGAGAGCCCGAATAAATTTCGCATTAATAAATTACCTCCATATTATATAAGCTCATAAAATAATTATCACACTTATTTAACGAGTTATTATGCTGTGATTTATATCAAAATTTTATAATAAACGCTAAAAAATAAATTTGACAAATTCGGCATGTTACAGTAAAATTTCTTTCGTTGTGTTCCACAATAGCGCAATCGGCAGCGCGGATGACTGTTAATCATTAGGTTCCAGGTTCGAGTCCTGGTTGTGGAGCCAATTTTTTTTTGCCCATTTTACCCCGCCTATAAAATATATTATCACTTAAATCACGAAAATATTTCACAATAAAATTTTTTGCACACATTTATGAGACTTGATTTTGAGTCTGAACAGGTTTAATCTTTTGCGAATTTGTTAGATTGTTAATTAGAAAGTGTGATTAATTTATTATGATTCTAAAAATTTTATTAGTCGTGTTATTTTTCGGGCTTATGCTTGGAATCGGTTTATATTGCCGTAAACATTCAGTAGATGTCAACGGTTTCGTCCTTGCTGACAGATCAGTCGGGCCGTGGCTCTCAGCGTTTGCATATGGAACTAGTTATTTTTCTGCGGTTGTCTTCGTAGGATATGCGGGGCAATTTGGCTGGCGTTACGGAGTCGCTGCTACATGGGTCGGGCTTGGAAATGCATTTATAGGCTCGTTAATGGCGTGGGCAGTTCTTGGCCGTCGAACTAGAATAATGAGTCAGTATTTATCAAGTGCTACAATGCCTGACTTTTTCGGGAAAAGATTCACGAGTGATGCTTTAAAAATTGCCGCGTCAATAATTTGCTTTGTGTTCCTGATTCCATATACAGCGAGTTTATATAATGGCTTAAGTCGTTTATTCGGGATGGCATTTAATATAGATTATTCGTTATGTGTTGTAATAATGGCTGTCTTGACGGGGATTTATGTAATAGCGGGCGGCTATATGGCAACTGCTATAAATGATTTCATTCAGGGTATAATTATGCTGCTGGGAATTTCTGCCGTTGTAATTGCAGTTCTTGAGAGTAAAGGCGGATTTTATGCGGCCTTGTCGGGAATTTCAGAAATTGCAGATCCTAAGGCGATAACACCTCTTGCAAAATCACGGGGGATTTTCGCGTCATTCTTCGGCCCTGATCCAGTTAATTTATTAGGAGTAATAATTTTAACGAGCTTAGGAACATGGGGACTCCCTCAAATGGTACAGAAATTTTATGCGATTAAGAACGAGAGCGACATTTCAAAGGGGACAATTATTTCGACATTATTTGCGCTTGTTGTTGCTGGAGGCTGCTATTTTCTGGGAGGATTCGGGCGTTTATTCACCGCACAATTAGACCCCGCCGGAGTTGGAGTCCCCGTTGAAGGTTATGACTCAGTTATTCCCGTTATGCTGTCAGGACTGCCTGATATTTTGCTGGGAGTCGTAGTAATTCTCGTATTATCGGCCTCAATGTCGACTCTTTCGTCGTTAGTGCTTGCGTCAAGTTCGACTCTTACTCTTGATTTACTGAAGGGACATATAATTAAGCAGATGGACGAAAAAAAGCAATTATTTATAATGAGAATCTTAATCGTGATATTCATAATAATTTCTGTTATTCTCGCGCTGATTCAGTATAAATCAAATGTTACGTTTATAGCTCAATTAATGGGAGTCTCATGGGGAGCACTGGCCGGGGCATTCTTAGCACCTTTCATGTATAGTCTTTACTGGAAGGGAGTTAGTAAATTAGCTTGCTGGGTTAATTTTATTTTTTCGAGTGCCGTAATGATTGCGAATATATTTATACGTTCAGATTTTCCGGTTCTATTACAATCGCCCATTAATGCCGGAGCGTTTTGCATGTTAGCAGGATTTATTATTGTGCCTGTTGTGAGCTTTATTACTCCTAAGCCGGATAAAAATTTCATTGATAATGCGTTCTCTTGCTACACAAAGACGGTTACTGTCAAGCAATCCAGCGCGCTCGGTGATGATGAGTAAATATTTTATTGCGAGCTATAAATTTTCCTTGTTGTCATCACCCACTCGTTACAAAAAATTTTTCCTGCCGCCGCTCCCACCCACCCGCCCCGCGGCGGCTTTATTCACTCACGCTGTAAAGGAGTATATATCACATGAATATAATAGATTTTCACGTTCACACATTCCCCGAAAAAATAGCCTCTCATGCCCTGAAAATTTTATCAAGTAAGAGTCACACGAAATATTTTACTGAGGGAACGCTTGAGTCTCTCATTAAATCAATGTCAAATGCTGAAATATCAGCGTCAGTCCTGCAGCCAGTAGCCACCAAGCCCGAACAAGTCAGCAAAATAAATGACTCCGCAATCTCAATAAATAATACCGGCAAAATTTTTTCATTCGGGGCAATTCACCCGGACTGCAATAATAAATTTATCCGTGAAGAGTTTGCAAGATTATCAAGTTCAGGCGTTAAAGGCGTTAAAATTCACCCGGTCTATCAGGGAGTAAATATCGATGACGAGAGATTTATAAATATTTTGAAATTTGCCGGCGAGTTTAATTTATCCGTGATGATTCATGCTGGTTTTGATATTGGATTTCCTGATGATGATAAAGCACTCCCCGAACGAATCGCAAAATCTCTTGACTTGGCCGGGAATAATTGCCGGGTAATTCTCGCTCATATGGGCGGCTGGCGTTGCTGGGAAGATTCTATAAAATTTTTTGCTGATCGTGAAAATATTTATATAGATACTGCGTTCTCACTGGGAGAATTTATCCCTAATAATGATAATTTCTATACGAGTCAAGATCAGTGCAAAATGTTAAACTCTCAAGAATTCACGCGAATTATAAAAATTTTCGGGGCGAATCGAGTCTTATTCGGGACTGACTCGCCGTGGAGTTCACAAATTCAATGCGTTAAAGATTTTGACTCGCTCGATTTAAACGAGTCCGAGAAAAAATTAATATTTTACGATAACGCAGCAAAGATTCTCGGACCTGAATAAAATAATTTACTCGTCAATCAACGGTATAAACATATTGCGCTTTAACTCTTCACGGGGCAAAAACGGGGCTAAATCTTCAAGCGGTGAACTTACTAGAGTCCCATCTTCTAATTTTCTTGCGCTGCTCTTGGGCTCCCAGTTCTGCACTGTGTCCGTGAAAATTTCGCAAAATAAAGCTCCGTCAAAATTTAAAGCCTCATCTACTGCACGTTCCATCTCTGAATTATCATGAGCGCACAAATATTTATATCCGAACGCCGTTGCAATCCTGCTGAAATCAGGGAATGACAGATCACCGGACTCCGGACCGATTCCGACTCGTGTGTGATTGCTGAATAAATTTCGCTGGGTCTGCCTGATTGAGTGATAGCCTTGATTGTTTACTAGGAAAATTTTTATAGGGAGCTTATTTGTTATTACTGTCTGGAGTTCCTGCAAGTTCATCATTATGCTGCCGTCGCCTTCGAGACAAATTACTTGAGTCCTTGCGCCAGTTGATGCCCCCCCCCCCCCCTATGTAATTTACGCATGCTCCGATTGAAGCCGGGAGTCCATAGCCCATTGAAGCAGTTGCGCTATTATTAATAAATCTCGCGTCTTTCTTGATTCTATATGCCTGACTGCCTGCAACACAGCACGCGCCGTTTGATACAACCGTTAAATTTTTATCATGTAATTTACTGCTGAGATAATCTATAAATGCATATATATTAGCAAGTTTTTTCTGCTCATAGTGTCGAGTCAATACAACGGGATAATTTTTTTTCCAGTTTGAGCAGGTCTCAAGCCATGACGAGTCATTAAAAATTTTGTGATCTATTGCAGCGTTTAATTTATTCATAAAATCTTTAGCATCTGCCCATATTTTAAAATCTGCGTGTATAGTGTGCTTGTTCATTTCGTTTTTATCGATGTCGACCATGATAATTTTTGCAGCCCTCGCCCATGTGTCCCAGTTATAGCCGACTTGACGAATCGATAAGCGAGTCCCTATTGCCAGCACTAAATCTGAATTCTGAACCGCAAAATTTCCGGGTCTGTCGCCCATATTGCCGCCCCTGCCCGTGTAAAGCCTGTGAGAATTCTCTATTAAATCTATCGCATTCCAGTATGTAACAACGGGAATATTTAATTTTTCGATTAACTGCCTGAAAATTTCATAGCCGCCCGATAATCTTATGCCATAACCTGCATATAAAACCGGACGTTTTGACTCTTTTATGAGCGAGATAACATCTTTTATAACGTCATCACTCACAGCGGGAGGCAGTAATTTATCATCTTCTGAAGGGTCATAGCTTTCAAGATTGCTAGTTTCTATATATGCGCCCTGAAAATTTACGGGAATATCAAGCCAAACCGGGCCGGGCCGTCCTGTTGTCGCTAAATGATAAGCTCGTTCGAGTTCGTATTTAATTCGTTCGGGGTTCTCGATCATTACGGCGTATTTTGTCATTGCTTTGACTGAATTAATTATGTCGTATTCCTGATCACCGAGCGCACGCAAATTTATACCGCGCAATTTTTTAGCATATCTCGCTGTAGTGTCATAACGTACTTGGCCGCTTATAATAAACATGGGAATAGAGTCAAGCCAGCCGCATAATACGCCCGTTAAAGCGTTCACACCTCCCGGCCCAGTTGTAACACAGACAGCAGCAATATTATTATCGAGTCTCGCATATGATTCCGCAGCAATTGCAGCCGCCTGTTCGTGATGAGTATAAATTACTTTGAGGCCGTCCTTATGTCCTAACGCGTCATTTAAATGCATTGCCCCGCCTCCTACGACACTGAAACAGTGTTTTATGCCGTGTGAGACAAGAAAATCAGCTACATAATCCGCAAGTCTTTGCTTCACGTTATAGATTCCTCCTTATTAAATAAATATATAGCAATAATTATAATATAAAAAATGGAACTGACTCGCGCGAATCAGTCCCGGAAAAATTTTTTAATATTTTATAGAGCCGATAAAGTTTCTTGATTCATTATTCTGACTCCTGCTTTCATGAGCGAATCAGAAGCCGACTCGTTGTCATTTACCCTGAAAATTATATACGCGTTTTCTGATTTCTGGTTGCCTAAAATCGCGTACATGTATTCAACGTTGATATTAACGCCCTGCAAAATTTCTAATACTTTATTCAGGCCGCCGGGAACATTCGGAACTTCAACGGCTATAACGTCCGTGATGCTCGCAATAAATCCCGCCGATTTCAAAACATTTGCTGTCCCGTAAACATCATCGACAATTAAGCGCACTATACCGAAATCACTCGTCTCAGCAAGTGAAAGCCCCCTCATGTCTATATTATTATCAGCGAGTGCCTTTGTCATCTCGTGAAGACAGCCCGGCCTGTTCTCAAGAAATACAGAAATTTGTTTAACGCTCATAATTTGCACACTCCTTTAAATTTTGCGGTTGTCTATGACTCTTACTGCTTTACCCTCGCTGCGTGCTATTGTCTTAGGCGCGACAAGAGTAACTTTAGCAGTTAATCCCAGCATTGAACGAAGACCGTCAACTAATTTTGCCTGTCTCTTGTTTACTTCGCCGAGATTGTCCGTGAACATTTCCGGAGTCATTTCGACTCTTACGTCAAGTGTATCAGTATTATTTACTCGATCAACTATAATTTGATAATTTGCAGGATAGCCCTGATTGATTAATACGGTCTCGATCTGGCTCGGGAAGACGTTTACACCGCGAATTATCAACATGTCATCGCTCCGGCCTTTGAGTTTCGTCATTCTCACATGAGTACGGCCGCACGGGCATTTTTCGCGAGTAAGTGAGCAAATATCACGAGTCCTATATCTCAATAACGGGAATGCTTCTTTGTCTAAAGTCGTGAAAACAAGTTCGCCGAGACTCCCTTCTGGTAATACTTCGCCGGTTTCAGGGTTAATAATTTCTGCTATAAAATAATCTTCGTTAATGTGCATTCCGTGTTGATCCGAACATTCAAACGAGACTCCGGGCCCGCAAAGTTCTGTCAGTCCGTAAATGTCATAGGCTTTGATTCCCATAGTTGCCTCAATATCATGTCTCATACTTTCTGACCATGCCTCAGCCCCGAAAATTCCCGCCTTCAATGGAATATCAGACGGAGTCATTCCCATTTCTTTCATGCGTTCACCGATAAAAGCCGCATAACTCGGAGTGCAGCATAAAATCGTCGCCGATAAATCTTTAATGAACATTATTTGTCTGTCAGTATTTCCTGAAGACGCAGGAATCGTGAGAGAACCGACTAAATGACTCCCGCCGTTAAGCCCCGGCCCGCCAGTAAACAGCCCATAACCGTATGAAACTTGTACAACATCTTCATTTGTTCCGCCTGCTGCTGTAATCGCTCGTGCGCACATTGTCTCCCAGATATTCAAATCGTGCTGAGTGTAAAACGCTACGACTCTTTGTCCTGTTGTGCCTGATGTTGACTGAATTCTGACGCAGTCTTTTAACGGTTTGCCCATTAAGCCGTATGGATATGCTTTGCGTAAATCGTCCTTTGTCAAAAATGGGAGCTTGTATAAATCGTCCTGTGATTTAATATCATCGGGAGTCAAATTTTTTTCCTGCATTTTAGCGCGGTAATACGGGACATCTTCCCAGACATGACGAACTTGCTTTAATAACCGCTCGTTTTGTAATTCGCGAATTTTTTCGTGCGGCATTGTCTCAATTTCGGGCTGATAATATTTCTGCTTAATTTCCATCGTGTAAATAATACCTTCTTTATAAAATATTTATGCGTCTCTACCTAAATTAAAGGCTTTGAGATTCAGCTCTAAGAATTTAGCAGGAACACATGAATTTATTGACTCTTCCCATGCTTGAACGGGTATATCATCAAAATAATTACTTAACCGGCCAAGTAAGACAAGATTTACAGCTTTTGAGCTCCCGGCCATTTCTGCGAGTTTCAAACAGTCAAGCGCGTCAACTTTAACTCCGAGCGATTTAATTTTTGCTAATAAATTTTCCGGATAAGTCATTGCACCTGTCAAAACCGGCATGGGATCAGTCTCTTGTGTCGACGTTACAATTTGGCCGTCATGCTTTAAATATTCTAAATTTCTTGCTGCCTCTAACATTTCAAACGAGACTATAAAATCAGCTTGGCCTTTGTCTATAACTGGTGAATAAACTTTTTCGCCGTATCTCACATAAGTAACGACACTCCCGCCCCGCTGGCTCATTCCGTGAACTTCAGAGACTTTTACGTCATAATTTTGTGAAGTCAGCAGATGACCGAGTAATTTACTAGCTAAGACACTGCCCTGACCTCCGACTCCGACTATCATAATATTTTTTGCTGCCATGATTTATTCAGCCTCCTGAGATTCTAAAGCGTCGAATTTACATAATTGCTGACACACTCCGCAGCCTACACAGAGAGTCGAGTCAATTTTTGCCTTACCGTCTTTAATTGCGATTGCAGGACAGCCTATTTTCATGCAAGATTTACAGCCGACACATTTAGAATTATTTACGAGTAATGAGGGCTTATGCTTGACATATTTTAATAGTGCACAGGGACGGCGGGAAATTATTACACTGGGTTGATTTGATTCTAGCTCTTCACGAATAACTGACTCGCATTCCTGCAAATTGTAGGGATCTATTACTTTTACGCGGTTAAATCCCATTGCCCTGCATAGACTCTCTAAATCTATTCTCCCGGCCGGGACACCTTTAATATTATATCCTGTTGTAGGATTCTGCTGATGTCCTGTCATTCCCGTTATAGAATTATCAAGAATTATGACAAGTGAATTGCTTTGATTATATGCGATATTTGCGAGTCCCGTCATTCCCGAATGCATGAAGGTTGAATCGCCTATTACTGCGACAGTTTTTAATTTCGTGTCTGAATTCTCAAGTGCCTTATTAAATCCGTGAAGTGCGCTTATTGAAGCTCCCATACAGAGAGTCATTTCCATTGAAGACAGCGGCGCAACTGCTCCCAGTGTATAACAGCCTATATCACCCAAAACCGTACAATTTAATTTATTGAGCGTGTAAAATAATCCTCTATGCGGGCAGCCTGCACACATTACAGGAGGACGCGGAGGGATTTTCTCGTCAAGTTTAAGGCCGTTATTTGTAGCAAGATTTAACTTTTCAGCGATAATATTTTGACTTAATTCGCCCTCAAGTTTGAATAAATTTTTGCCCTCACATTCGAGTCCGAGCGACTTACAATAAGACTCAATAAACGGGTCAAGCTCTTCAACTATGATTAAACGCTTAACACTTTTTGCGAAAGATTTTATTTTCTCGTCAGGTAACGGCCAAATCATTCCCAGCTTTAAAACAGGGTACAAATCACCGCATGACTCTTTAACATATTGATAGCTCGTTGACGAAGTAATTATCCCGATTGAGTTATCACGGCCGGAGTCGATTTTGTTTATATCAATATTTTCTGCGAGTTCCTGCAATTTTTTAATACGTTCTTCTACTATGGGATGACGTTTAATTGCATTTCCGGGCATCATTACATATTTTGCAATATTTTTCACATATGGGCGCGCGTTGAGTTCGACTCTTTCTCCGGTTTCGACTAAAGATTGCGAGTGAGCTATACGAGTGCACATTTTTATAATTACGGGCGAGTCAAATTCTTCTGATATGTCAAATGCTCGTTTAAAGAATTCTAGTGATTCCTGTGAGTCAGAAGGCTCAAGCATGGGCAATTTTGCAGCTCGTGCATAGTGTCGCGAATCCTGTTCGTTCTGCGATGAGTGCATACCGGGATCATCAGCTACACAAATAATCATGCCTGCATTAATTCCCGTATATGACACAGTAAATAAAGGATCTGCGGCGACATTGAGTCCGACGTGCTTCATTCCGCAAAAACTCCGGACTCCTGCCAGTGATGCCCCGAAAGCTGTCTCCATAGCAACTTTTTCATTAGGTGCCCATTCGCAGTAAATCTCGTCAAATTTTGCGGCTTCTTCCGTTATTTCAGTGCTGGGCGTGCCGGGATAACTCGACACAACACAACATCCGGCTTCATAAAGTCCCCGGGCTGCTGCTGAGTTCCCCTGCATTAACTGTTTCATTTAAAGATTATCCCCCTTCAAGATTGCTGAAAATTTTAACACTATATAACAAAATAATAATCTATCATTAATGAACGCATTATATAATTCATGTCAAATTTTGTGCTATTCACGAGCGGTATAATATCA
>JAFSXS010000110.1 GCA_017443945.1 Synergistaceae bacterium | reverse complement strand
AGGCGGTAAATCTCTCCAAGGAGCCCCAGTACGCAAAATCCAAATGACAGCGTTAATAAATTGCCTGTTGTCCCTTGCGTTACGGCCTGAACTGCCCTGTCTACCTGGAAGATGAGGTTTCAGTAACTCCCACATTTTGTATGATATGTCATGTCGTCTGTAATTTTCTGCCATCTTCTTTCTCCCTTCTGCTTCGTTTTTTATTATTTTACACTATTTGACGACACTATCTAAAAGATTCCCGATTGTTACAGCGTACATCATGCAGACAACAAGAATTTTGCTAGCTCTCTTAATGTCAAATTTTATAATATTTTCCCGGAGAATCATAACTACAGCCGCTGACGAAAGAATATAAATCACCGTGAAATGACGGCCGGACATGAAATCACCGCCGATTCTTATCACATAAATTATATATAACGCCGTCCCTAAAGATAATAATTTATGCCGAATGTCCCTGCACATTAACAACGCAATAAATATATACGCAACAGGAATTATTATTACAGCAGGATCCATAGCAAAACTCGCTATAACGTATTCAATGCCCTTTCTGATATACAGACGCAATGAAATCATCGTACCTAACTTTATATATGCAGTATTGGGAAACAAGAATCCATAATAGAACAACGAAAAAATTTCCCACGCTATAAACGGCAGCACCCCAGCAAATCCAATAAAGAACGCCGGCAAACGTCCAATTTTATTTTTTCTCACAATGAAGCAATATATCAGGAACGGCAAATATATCAAAATATTATCCATTCTAGTCAGCGCGATTAATCCCGCAAGAAATGACAAAATAAATAACTCTCCGCCGGAATAACTTTCACTCTTGAACATCACAAGAAAAAATAACATCCCCAGCGCAAATAATAACGAGTTCTCAAGCCCTGACGTTGAATACGAAATAAATGACTTACTGCACAATATCAGCGTAATAAATATTAAATCCCCGCGAGTCCTGCAAGTCTTATACAGAAGCATATACACGCACAAGACAGAAAAAATTACACACGTCCCAATGCCTATAATATACATTCCGCGCCCGAATAAAGCATAAATCCCCGCAATAATCAGCGTAAATAACGGACATGTACTCGCATTCACACGTTCGCCGATATTATATACAAATCCGTTACCCTCGACTAAGTGCTTGGCCATTACAAAACCGTGATAAGCATCATCACAAAGCCAGCCGGATAATATAATTACAACTGTAACAGCCGCAAAAATCAAAGTTCTTAATTTGTTATCGCTCATTAAATTTTTCTCCATTCAATAAAATTTGCTCCGGCCTTAATAATCTGTTGTGCCAAGCCGTCCTGAAATACTTAAAATTTGCGAAGAAACTATTTACTGATTCGCCCTCTGTGCGTGCCTGCCATTTTGCCGGGACTTCGACGAATTTGACTCCCAGTCTCAACGGTTTTAATGCTGTCTCTAGGAAAAAAGGGTGCTTCAACTCTTCCCAGCGTATATTTTTCATGAGCTTTGACGGAAATAATCTATAAGCATATGTTAAGTCGCTTAGACTCGAGAAATAAAAAATTGCTATAGCCTTCTCAAATATGTAATTACATAATAATTTGATCTTGTTATAACCTTTGAAGCCTCCGCCATGTTTCCAGCGTGCAGCAGTGATAATTTTTTCGGGATTCATTCTTGACTGCTCGATAAATTCTCGAATCAAATGCGGGTCTGTCTCTAAATCAGCTGACATCATGACCAAGTGTGAACCTTTTGCGAGATTTATACCTTCTCGGACGGCACCACCTGCGAACGGCAATTTTTGAGCGTGAATATAAATTTTTGCTCTGTCATTATATTTTGCGATTAAATTATTTGCTGTATTAATTGTGTCCGGACTCGTTTTATCTGCAACAATAATTATAATTTCGGCGATGTCTTGAGGGCTGCAAGTTTCAAGAATTACATTAACAGTCTCAGCAAGTGAATAAGTCTCATCCATTGCAGGAATAAGAATCGAGACATTTTTAAATTTTTCGCTCATATCCGGTTCTCCCAATCCGCAAAAACGTCTTCAAGAGTCCTCATCATAGAATATTCACGAGTATAGCCGAGTGCTTTAATCTTTGACGCATCACCTAATAATAACGGCTCATCAGCAGGACGAAATAATTTTTTATCGCTTATTACTTCGACATCAACACCAGCAATTTTTATCAACATCTGCAAAATTTCACGAATCTTGAATGCTTTCCCGTTGCAGATATTTACAGGTTCTGCAGGATTGCCTTTATCGAGTAATAATCTCATAGCTTTTACGCCGTCTCGAACGTCAATATAATCGCGGCTTGTTTCTAAATTTCCTACGTGAATTTGTTTATCAATTTTTCCGGCTTTGATTAATGCGAGCTGACGTGCAAAATTTTGAATGGCTGTTGCTGGAGGGTGTCCTGTTCCGACATGAATAAACATTCTCGGCAAATAAATTTTCATTCCGTAATTTAACGCATATTGCCGGCCTAATTGTTCGGCACCTGCTTTAGATATTCCGTAGGGTGTGTGAGGCTTTAACTGTCTGTCTTCGATTAATGGACAGTCGGACTCTTTTATATCTCCGTAAGCTGCTGACGAACAAGCTAATAAAATTTTTGAGTCGGGCGCGAAATTCCTTGCAGACCATAAAATATTTAACGTGCCTATATAATTTGTCATGTGAGTCATATATTCAGAGTTCCATGATTCACCGTTAAAGGCTTGTGCTGCCATGTGTATAATTATATCGGGCTTGAGATCGTTCAAGATTTTTGCGAGTGCGTCTCGTTCGAGAATATCACAACGAAAAATTGAATCGTCCTGAAGTGCTGACATTCTGCTAGAAGCTGAATAACGCGCGATCCCATAAACTTCGTGGCCGTCTTTCCTGAATGAGTCCATAAAATGAGATCCGACCATACCTGTACCGCCGGTTACTAATATTTTCATATCAGACCAGCCCCGCAACAATAAAATTTTTGTGATTGATTAATGCGATAAGAAAAGAATAAAATTAGCCCTGTGAACCTGTGAACCTGTGAACCTGTGAACCATTATAGGCGCATAAATTCAATTTTGTCAACCCCTTTTATGCTGAATATTATTATTTCGTACAATTATAATATAAAACTATAAATACTAACATAGCAAGACAATAAAAAAATTTCCCCCTTCACGCGTTTATGTCGGGGGATTTTATTTTTTCTATAGATCCGGCTGATTGTCGGGACTCTTCAGCAAAAATACACGTTCACCCTGCGTAATTAAATTATATTGTTCGCGCGCAAGGTGTTCGAGTCCTTCTTGAGTCTTATAAAATGTAACTTTTTCTTGATAGTCGCGTACACTGTCTTTTTTCTGCTGTAAGACTGCTTCACCCTTCGTAATTGCTTCTCGTATGCTTGCGATTCGTTCGAGTTCAATTCTGTAATAAGTAACGGCTATAGCAATCAGCAATACAGCTATGACTACAAAGAAAATTTGCTTAATCGACGGCATTATCACATTCGCTCAGGAGCATTAACCCCTAAAAGATTTAAACACGAGGCAATGACGATTTTAGCTGACTTGATTAAATTTACACGTGAGAGCGCAATTTTTTCGTCAGGTTCGTCAATGATTCTGTTCGTGTTATAGAATGAGTGAAAGACTCCGGCGAGATTCAGCACATAACCTGTTAAAACTTGAGGAGCTAACTGTGTTGAAGCCTCTTTCACCGCGTCCGGATATTTCGCGAGTGTGTCAGCAAGTTCACGGGCGTTTTTCTCGTCAAAGATTTCACACGCTACAGAGTCATTATTGAGTAAATGCAAATTTCTTTTCTCGATCTCGCGCAAAATTCCTGATATTCTAGCATGAGCATACTGCACGTAAAAAACGGGATTCTCATTTGATTGACGCTTGGCCAAGTCCAAATCAAAATCTAACTGTGAGTCGCTCCTTCTCATCAGGAAAAAGAATCTAGCAGCGTCGACTCCGGCCTCGTCAAGAACTTCACGCAAAGTAATAAACTCTCCTGAACGTGTCGACATGTTGACGGATTTTCCCTCACGAATCAAATTTACAAGCTGAATCAATAACACTTCGAAATCGTCGGGATTCTTTCCCATTGCTTTAATTGCAGCTTTGACTCTTGCGATATAACCGTGATGATCTGCGCCCCATACGTCTATGACTCTTTCGAAATTTCGCGTGATGAATTTATTTCTGTGATAGGCAATGTCTGACGCAAAATATGTCGGCACACCGTTAGCGCGTATTAAAACACGGTCTTTGTCGTCGCCGATTGTGTCTTCTGTCTTGAACCATAAAGCGCCCTCTGACTCATAAGCAAAGCCCCTCGCCTTCAAATCTTCCATTGCTGAACGTACTAAATTATTTGCGTGTAAATAGCCTTCAGGAAAGAAATTATCAAATTTTACGCGGAAGAACTCTAAATCTTCCTTGATTCCTGACATAATTTTATCTGCTGCATAAGTCTTGAAATATTCGAGACTCTCATCTCTAGGAACGTCCAAAAATTTTTTGCCCTCAAGATTAATAATTTCCTGCGCTAAATCGTAAATGTATGCGCCTTTGTAGCCGTTTTCAGGAAAATTTGACTCTTGGCCGAGAAGCTCAAAATATCGCGCTTGAGTCGATTTTCCCAGCGTTATAATTTGCAGGCCTGAGTCATTCACGTAATATTCGCGTTGAACGTCCCAGCCGGTAAATTTAAGGATTCTCGCAACAACATCGCCGACAGCTGCTCCCCGTCCGTGTCCAATATGAAGCGGCCCTGTTGGATTTGCGCTCACAAATTCGACCTGAACGCGTTTATTATTGCCGAGATTGATAGAACCGTAAGAATTTCTCTGCTCGATAATGCTTTTAACTGCTTGGGCGTAAAAATTTCCTGACAGAAAAATATTTATGAATCCCGGTGCAGCAACTTCTATTTTGTCAATTACGTCTGAATGTAAATTTTCTGCGATTTTATTTGCAATATCAAGCGGCTTGGACTTCAAAACTTTTGCGAGCTTTAATGCGCTGCTTGCTGCCCTGTCGCCGTGATTAGGATCTCTCGGGCGTTCAAATTCTGCGCTGCTCTCTTGGACACATAAAGATTTTATTGCGTCATTTAGTGCCTGATTGAGATTTATTACTGCTTTATTTTCTCCGGTTACGTTCATGATTAACACCTTCTATTTAATGGGGATATTTCTAGTTGAGAATGCGTCCCACTGAGCTAAACATTTTTGAAGTACTGCAAAATTTCCCGCCGTGATAGTCTGCATGTTGACAGCAAGTTTTGACTCAGCTGTGAAACTGTGCCGTCTGCTTCTGCTTTCGTCAGTGTAATTTATTTTGTCAGGATTTCGCGGAGTCTTGCCTGTTATTAGTGCTTCCGTGCCCTTCTTGGGATATTCTATTGTAATATTCTGCTCGATTATGAACGGGAATAATAATTCAATGGGTGCCTCTTTTGCTGCGAGATTCTTTATCATGACAGGTTCAAAAACGGGAGGAATCGCAAGCCACCTTACACCGCCGCCGGAAATTCCTGTTTTGTTTACGACTTTGAATGTAATCACGTGCGAGCCTTTGACCGTTTTTAATTTAACGTCGCTGTAATTTGTGAGACCCGGAAAAAGTGATAATAACGCGCCTCTTGCTGTGCCGTCAGTGGGATTCTGACCGAGTAATAAAGCACTCCAGCCCCCTTTAAGAATCACTCTGACAGAACCGTTTAATCTTGCGTCATCGTCTAATTTGAGATTCATTACAGCCGTTAATTTATTGTCAGCGTAGGGACTTGAAGGCAATCTGCGGCGAATCAAAGTATTTGCTTTGCTGACCGTAAAAATTTTCATGCCTGCTAATAATTTCGGGTCGCTCAAATTATGAAATTCTATATCTCTCACGCCCTGAAGATTTAAGACGGGATCATAAAAAATTGCAGCACATAACGGCGTGTCTTCATCCGGATCAAATGGAATATCCCACGCTAACGACGCATTAATTTTTTGTGATGAGAGCCAATTTTTAGCGAGCTTTATTTTTTCTGTTCTTGTCCATTCGCCGTTAACAGGAATTTTGCGGGTGCTTAAACTTTCAGCTAATGTAATTTCGGGCTGCTTCATCAAGTAATCTATTAAACTTTTGGGCGTAAATTTTTTTATGGGAGCTGGTATTTTCTCGACCTCTTCAACATTTTTTATAATTGCTGCGAGTCCTGCGCTGCCTTTCCTGACACTGAATGCGACCCCTTCACGTGATAATCTTGCTATTTCTCCTGCGATTGAGTAAGGCTCTAAATTAATTCTCCGCCATGTATAAACGTTATCGCTGTTAAGAGTCTCGTTTTCGGGTGAGATTCTTGCGGGAAAAGTTTTAATTGCTAATTTGTTCGGTGAAGTAATTTCAAGAATCGACTCCCAGACTCGTAAATCTTCCTGAAACCAGCAAAGGCCCTCGATGTCGATTTGTTCCGGCAAAATTTCCTTCCATGAGATAACTATAATAAATTCTTCAGGCAATCCCGAAAAAGTTACGTTCACTAAATTATTTTTCTCTTCGGGCGTAATAGTCAGTATTTGAGCACCGCTTGCAGGATCATAAACAGATGACTCGATGACTTCAATACTTCCATTTGCGGGAACTGGTAAATTCCAATTAAGCCATTTTCCGCCAAGACCGCGACGGCCTCGAATGACATAGAGTCTTTCAGCTTCGACACCGCCGTTTTCTGAACGTGATATAGCTGTGTGCTTGAGCCAAATAATGCCCTGATCTGCCGGATAAGTTGCAAAATCGGGATTCATCTGGCGCATACGTGATAAATTATAATCGAGCGCAAAAGATTCAAGACTCGTGCAGGCAACAATAATTAACGCGATAAAAAATTTCTTCACGAGTTAAAGCCCCCTTCCATGACAATATTTATATTTTTTCCCGCTTCCGCAAGGGCATGGATCGTTACGGCCGATTTTTTCTTTTTTGCCGGGCAATATATTATTATTATTTCTCGGAGTTGTTGAGAATTCCGGCTTGGAATACTGCAAATTTTCGCGTTCTCTTAGTTCGGGAGTGCTAAGAATTTTTGAGCGCAATATCCTGTCGCAAAAAGTAATTTTCACGCGATCCATCATTTCTTGAAATAAATTATATGACTCGAACTGATATTCAATTAATGGATCTTTCTGGCCGATAGCTCGTAATCCGATACCGCGTCTAAGTTCGTCCATTGCTGTTAAATGTTCGCGCCATTCGTTATCGAGAATATATAAAAGTGTCCCGCTCACAATTTCGGCTGCTGCGTTTTCGTGGAAGGTCTCAAGCTCTGCAATTTTTGCATTATAGCGCGATTGAATGAGGTCAATAATTTCCTGTTTCATTCCTTCCATATCGAGCCGGTTATCAACTTTTGCGATTTTTCCTTCTGCGCCGGGCCCGAAAATAGATTTTAATTTTGCTGCTGCCCGTTCAGGTTCACAATTGGAATTGTCCGGGAAATATTTATCGAGCAGATCATTAATAACGCCTTTGAAGATGTCCCAGCCGTAATTTGGCATTTCATCGGGAGCAGTTGAAAGAATTGACTCGCGTTCTGCGTAAATTGCTTCTCTCTGCTGATTCATTACGTTGTCATAAGCTAATAACTGTTTGCGTATGTCAAAATGTAACTCTTCGACTTTTTTCTGTGAGTTCTCGATTATTCGCGTCAACATTGATGATTCTATTGCTTCACCGTTTTTCATGCCTAATTTGCCCATTAACGGTTGAATCCTGTCAGAGCCGAACAAACGCAATAAATTATCTTCAAGCGATAAATAAAATCTTGACGCACCCGGATCACCTTGACGACCTGAACGCCCGCGTAACTGATTATCTATGCGCCTTGACTCGTGTCGTTCTGTGCCGATAATTGCAAGACCGCCGTTTTTCACGACTCTTTCGTGTTCTGCTTCGTCGGGAGGATTACCGCCTAACATTATATCTGTACCGCGTCCGGCCATGTTAGTTGCGACTGTTACAGCACCTTCACGGCCTGCCTGAGCGATAATTAATGCTTCCTGTTCGTGATATTTCGCGTTCAAAACGTGATGAGGAATCTTGCGAGCTTTTAATAATTTGCTGACTCTTTCTGAGTTCTCGATTGAAGTAGTACCGACTAAAACCGGCTGGCCACGTTTATGACATTCTACAACTTCATCAGTAACGGCAGAATATTTTTCCTGTTCTGTAGCGAATATTACATCAGGATAATCTACGCGAATCATTTTTTTGTGAGTCGGAATTGTTATAACTTGAAGGCCGTAAATTTCTTTAAATTCTTCTGCTTCTGTTGCTGCTGTTCCTGTCATGCCTGCGAGCTTGTGATACATTCTGAAATAATTTTGCAGTGTTATTGTCGCTAAAGTTTGACTCTCACGGCCGATTTTGACTCGTTCTTTAGCTTCTATTGCCTGATGTAAACCTTCAGAGAACCGCCGGCCAATCATGAGTCTTCCGGTAAATTCATCAACAATAATAACTTCGCCGTCTTTCACGACATAATCAATATCTCGTTTATAAAGTGTGTGAGCCTTTAACGCCTGAACGACTCTATGTGCTAAATCTGAGTGTGTAAGCTCGGAAAATAGGCCGGGAATCTTTAAATACTCCTCACATTTTTGTATGCCTGTTTCAGTTAGTGAAATGCTGCGTTCTTTCTCGTCCTTCTCAAAGTCTCGGCCTTCCTGCAAATATCTTGCTGCGCTGTCTGCTTTTGTGTATAAGCTCGTGTCGTCGTCTGAAGCTCCGGAAATTATTAATGGTGTTCTTGCTTCGTCGATTAGGATAGAGTCAACCTCGTCAACAATGCAGAAATTATGACCCCTTTGCACTTTGTCGGAGAGTCTAAGCACCATGTTATCGCGCAAATAATCAAAGCCAAATTCGCTGTTAGTCCCATATGTTATATCAGCTTTATACGCTGCGAGTCTGTCTTCATCGGGCATATAGGGATAAATTACGCCGACGTTCAAGCCCAGAAAATTATAAATTGGACTCATCCATTCTGCGTCGCGTTTTGCTAGATAATCATTTACTGTTACCAAGTGAACGCCCTCACCCTTGAAAGCGTTTAACACAACTGCTAGAGTTGCCGCTAAAGTTTTGCCCTCGCCTGTTTTCATTTCTGCGATTCTGCCGTCGTGTAAAGCCATCCCGCCAATTAATTGCACGTCATAATGTCTAAGACCTATAGTACGCTGCGAGACCTCACGAACGATTGCAAAGACTTCCGGCAAAATGTCATTTAAGTCATCTGAGTGTGCTCTAAGTTCATTTGCGCGCGCCTTTAAGTCCTCGTCAGATTTTGAGTGTATATTATCTGCGTACGAGTTAATAATATCGACAAAGCCGTTATAAGTTTTCAAAGCTCTATCGTTAGGATCAAGACCAAGAAATTTTTTTATGCTGTTAAGAATCAAATTTTATCCTCCATACTATATTATTATGTGAAAAGATTATCATAATTCGATTTTTGCTACAACGATAGAAGGTGTGAATTTGCTAAATTTTCATGTGATAGAATATTTATAGACGAGGCATTCCATAACTGGGTGGAGATGCTTGGGACTCCCTCCAGCAGTAACGGAGGAGGTGAGGTCTGTGCTTAAGCTCTTGGATACGGCCATAAAAATACTGCACTTCGTCGCCACCATTGGGACTTATGCAGCAATTTTTGAGTTAGTCTTGAAATTGATCGCCAGATTACTTACTCACTAAGAACCTGTTTAAATTTTTAGGTGTCGAGGTGGGTTTACGGTCCCGCTTCAGCATCTAAATTTTATAAAGTGTTCGTCCTTCCTCGTCGGGGCGGCACTTTTTTTACACGCTTACATTATAACACGCAAATTTTATGCTAATAACTCTTTGTTTGCGTAAATGACTGAACCAGCCTGACAAGCCGGACAAATGCAGAATTTTTCGCCCTTATCTTTTGCTTCATGACAAGATTTAGCGAGATTAGCTGCTGCTTCTTCGCCGAAAAACTTTTTGCCCATATCTGACTCTGCAAGTGCTATAGTCTCATCAATGCTGCAAACATTTTCTTCGAGAGCCTTAATTAATTTATCTGCGCTTGCTTTGTCCTATGCCTTGAGATAATTTTCTGCTGCGGCCTTGAGTTCAGGATTGCAGGAATATGCGGCTATTAAGTCATTAACTTTTGCGGTTAATTCTGATTTCGTCATGATAAAATTTTCTCCCCTTGATTCATAATTTGCAAGCATAATAATACAAGAAAAATTTTCGAGCAAGAGTCATAAATAATTCTGCAAAAATTTCGTATTTTCATGCCACAAAAATTACTTACTCTGTGATAAGAATAATAGCTAATAGAAAAATTAAAAATTGGGAAGGATTCTTTATTATCATGAGTGAAAGAATTGGCGTTATAGGAGTAGGACATCTTGGCCAGCACCACGCAAGAATTTATACAGAGCTTTTAGATGCCAGTCTGGTCGGAGTTGCAGACAGCGACATCGAACGCGCCCGCTTCATCGGTGAACATTTAGGAGTCCCCGCATATAGTTCAATTGAAGATCTTATAAATCATAAACAAGTCGACGCGCTTTCTATCGTTGTACCGACAAGCCAGCACTACCAAACCGCAAAAACTGCACTTGAAGCCGGGATTCATGTTTTAGTCGAGAAACCTGTAACGCTCAGACCCGAAGAGGCCGGCGAACTGCTTGACATTGCAACACGAAAAAATTTAGTCCTTCAAGTCGGCCACATTGAAAGATTCAACAGCGCAATTAGATATATTTCGCAGATTCATCCGCAGCCCGTTTATCTTGATTCACGCAGAGTCGGCCCATTTAGCGCAAGAATTAACGATGTCGGAGTCGTCCTTGATTTAATGATTCATGACATAGATATAATTTTGTCGCTCGTTCCGTCGAGTATTGCGAAAATTGCCGCTACAGGTTCATGCGTATTCAGTGAACATGAAGACATTGCAGACGCTCAAATAACTTTTCAAAATGGTGTAATTGCTCATATTTTAGTGAGTCGTTGTGCTGAGAAAAAATGCAGACAGTTAGAAATCGTCGAACGTGAGCGCCAGATTACTATAAATTATGAGCTTCAAACAGTGCAAATCAGCCGCTGCGTAAATAATTCTGATGGACAAGTCGAAATAAGAGAGACTCCGGTCTTCCCGAAGAGTGAGCCATTAAAATTAGAACTTGCTGATTTCGTAAGGTGCGTCAAGGACAAGAAACCCCCAGTAGTAGGAGGCAAGGACGGCAAACGAGCTTTAGAAGTCGCTGTAGAAATTTTACGGCAGATAAATGCGAGTCCCAACAATGACGAATTAAGACGAGCTGTATAAATTATAAATTTACGCACATATAAGAACTTTTCTTTTTCCAGCTTGATGGAGTGCCAGCGCAAATGAGACTCAAAATATAACTGACACTCCATTTTTGCACAAATTACGGGTATAGATAGTTTTATAAATATTCAAATGTAATTGCCATAACTCATAAGATAAATGCGAGTCCCAACAATGACGAATTAAGACGAGCTGTATAAAATATAAATTCATGCACATATAAGAACTTTTCTTTTTCCAGCTTGATGGAGTGCCAGCGCAAATGAGACTCAAAATATAACTGACACTCCATTTTTGCACAAATTACGGGTATAGATAGTTTTATAAATATTCAAATGTAATT
>JAFSXS010000109.1 GCA_017443945.1 Synergistaceae bacterium | reverse complement strand
CCCCCCCCCCCCCCCCCTCACGCTGACCAGACAATAAACGGCAAAGCTATCGGAAGTGTTGATGACGTTGTCAGAGAAGTAAACGGCGGTGAACTCTCAATCCCTAAAAAAGGTCTTATCACACTAAGGGGCGGAGATTTCAACAGCAATACTTATATTGATGTATTCGCTTCAACATTCGGGGCAGACGCTGCAGCCTCTAACGCACGAAAAATTTTTACAACATATCCGGATTCAACAAAGGCAATTACTACATATACTGAAGTACCTAAGCTGGTTTTCTTCCCGGTAAGTAAACTTCGTGTGCCTGATTATCTTGGTGAACCTACGCCCTTACGCCCTGCAGTGTCGCGCAAACTCTATAACGGCAAGAGAGCTTTAATGTTTCATAATTTAGCACTTAACGGCGAATTTAAATATTACTTCAAGACTCTTTCTAACACTAGAAGCGCAGCTACAACCGGCATAACACCTGATAATCTCGTTAATTTAGTAAATATTTCGGATTTCGGCACATATACATCACCGGCGTTTTCTAATGCTGAAAAATGTATCAGGCAAATATACGGTGCAAATGTTATGTCAGTCAAAGGCTATGACCGCGAAATTTTTATAGCTGCTAACGGTGTCGTGAGGTCAAAGCAGAACATAATACGAAAATTTTTCATGAATAATGTTTATTACACGTTCGATTCTCAGAATGAAGTACGACTCGAATTTTTTGCCCTCAGTGCTGACAATCAAGGCACAATGACTCAGGAGCCTTTAACATCGCTGACTCATGAGACACCCTACAGAGGCCAGCCATATTTTATATCTACAGTTGTAGGAGATTTTGACGGAGATAAATACGATAATGAAGTAGCTTTAATTATAAACACTCGCACAGAAATTAGATTATTTGTTTACAGATTGAATTACTCTAACGGAAAATTGACGCTTGGATCTCTCGGCGATGCAAACGGAATCCAAGTTTACACAAGTGATAGATGGAGTGATTATTTAGACGAACAGCCTGTAACTGACATTGCAGCAGGAGATTTTGACGGAGACGGCAAGAAGGAAATCGCAATACTTTACAAGAGACCAAGACTAGCAACCGCACTCAAGAACGATAAAGGCTGGTCGATGGGGCCGACGGTGGGCGATGTAAATTGCGTTGTCTATCAATGGAACGCCGGCAAAATGGGATTCGACAGTGTAGAGACTTCTAAAGAATACAGCGGAGAAAAACTTAAAGACGCTTGGTATGATGATCTCCCTGAAGCATGGGCTACTACTGTTGTAGGACTGAGAGCTACTGCAGCAGACCTTGACGGAGACGGCAAAGACGAAATTGCCACAGTTCTGCTTGGTTATTATCACCATAAACAATGGGACGCAAAAATTAAGTTCTACAAATTAAGACGTGATGACGCTTATGTTTATCCGCACTTAACTGTATGGACATTCAACAGAAATTCAATAAAGCCTATTCATGATGACTCACACGTGAAGGGCGGAGTCGATAGCGGCGAAAATAGATATGATTTCGGCCCCCTGTATGAGCTCGTCAAGAATCAAACAAAACTTCTCGGAGATAAACCTTTCTTAGAGTATAGGCGCATATGGTACAATAAATTATACACAAGCAGAAATAAGAATGAAGGCACAAATCCAAACAATATAAAATATATGTATGCTCCACGCGAATTATCAATAGCAGCAGGCCCCTTCACCGGTAAAATCGGAACATTCAAGACAATTGATGATATTGCAATCTCATGGAGGGACAAAGACGGCAACGACTGTGTAACAATCTTCAAAACGAAATTAAACGCTAACAAACAATTTGACGGTTTTGAGGATGGAAAACTCGCGGTTAAAGATAAATCGTCTGCTAGTTCTGCCGGACAAGAAACATGGCGCGGACTCGTGGCCGTTGATATTGCAAGTGAAGGTGTAGAACTCGATAAACCTACTCACATAAAAACGAAAACAGCCAGAAATTATATAGCTGTCCTTAATGCAATTCCTTATCACGTCGACACAGTGAGCACAGACGGAAAAACTCTTTCAACACAACCCGTAAATTTCACGTTCAGCGATGGCGGGGACGGCAATATGAAAGTTTCATACGGAAAATCAACAGTTGACTCTACAACAAATACAGTAAAACAGGATTTAAGCCAGACAGTTGAAACAATGCTCGCAATCGACCCCAAAGCAGACGGAAAAGTTTGGGGAAAAGTTCAGGGTATAGCAATGCTTGCGTCGGCAGTAAGTGATATTGCAACCGGCATAAAATCAGGCGGAATGACTCCTAAAGATATGTTTGAGCAGGGAATACCGGAAAGCCCGCTCGGATGGCTGAATGATGCTGTAGGATTCTTTACGGACAAAATCGAAACAATTGACCAGCGCACGAACTCTAATACAACTACAACAACTATCGACAAAAATATTATAGCAACGACTCATGACGCAATTCTCTACACCGACACAGCTCGGCATATATGGCGTTATCCTGTCATGACAAGACCCCTCCCAATGTGGATGACTCTAGGCTCAAGAGTTGACTCGGTTACTGCAGCTCCTACATCATTAAGCGGCGACAAGCAAATTTTTGTAACGTTTACGATGAATGAAAATTCACAGCTTAACACTTCAAATTCTGCAAGCGATACACTTTATCAACCGCTTCATGAAGAGGGTAATTTTTTCTCTTATCCGTCGCAAATAGGTGATGTAGAAGGCTATAACGATGCTGGACTTCTTGCGGGCGTAAACACTTGGGCATTCAGCAGCGGAACAACAGATTTAACTATAATGAGATTCGAGCAGGCAGAAAAAAATATGCAGCACACCGAAAAGAGAGTTACTCCGAGCCCATTTACTATGACTACATCAGCCATTGACAGACTCATTAACGGGGATAACGCCTCACCTGTAGATATTCCTAATAGCGACAACCCCAAAACTTTCACGAAAGAATACAGCAAAACTGAAGGTATCAGCTTTAATTTGCAGGGAAGGTCAGACCTTTTCGCACAACATGCAGCGGGTCATACAGTTAAAATACAGCCTTTCGTCGCTAAAGAAGGAGCAATGACTCTCGGAACTGCTGTAGAACTCACAAGCACTAACAATGATACATTATGGGAATCAGGCAGCATATACCGCGAGAAAACAGACCCGGCTTTACTCCTTCCGATGAAATTTAACAGAGTAGGCAACTCATTTATACCTAACACTAACGAGAAATCAGCAACGAGAATCAGAGGAATCAAATTTTACATGCCTGATTTTGCGTTCTTGTCTGATAATAGGCTTGTGAGCGGACAAAAATATGAAATTCGCGTACCTATCTATAATGCGAGCTTCAAGGATACGGGAAATTTCAACGTGCGTCTTTCATGGGCAGCTGATAATACAATGACGGCTCAGAAAAATATTATCGGCACAACAACACTAAGTCTCAGCGGATGGAGCAACAATAATAACAACAACAAGGGAACAGCTATATTTGAATGGACACCCGACATTGCCCCGAACACACAGACGACTCCGCAATATTATTTCTATGTAGAAATTGATTACGACCACCAATTAAGCGAAGTCCACGAGGAACGCTATTCATCAGGAGGCACTATCAGCGATTACGGCGGAAATAACACGGGATTTTATCCATTTTACGTATCTAACCTTGATAATTCTAACATGACGGGAAGAGGGACTCTTCTTGCGAGTATTGCGGCTGCAGATGAAATACAGCTAAATTCTTTATACTTCACTGACGGCGACGACAACAGAATAAACGATATGGCAGCTTTCATGAACACACATAGCGAAGATTCATTTGTAACGGTAACAGCAAACTTCAATTATTCCGGGCCTGAAACAAATTATGCTTTCTTTGCAGGTTATGTGTTAACGCAGTCAGGCAAGCAAAAAATACCCAATGCCGGAATTAATACAATTGTAGACCTCGATAACCTCACCAGTGAAGATATTGATAACGTGTTCATGATTAATGATATTGCGCTATACAATGGAAGCAATAAAGTTACATTCACGTTCTCGCCGTCGGAGTTAATGGCCTCAGCAGATGAGATAATAGCTGCACAGGATTTAATTACGTTCGGTATAAAGATTATCACTGATGAAGAACTGCAGGATGACGAAGAATCTTACGAGGGCGAAGATCCGTTATTTGTGCTTGATGAAGTACCCGATGATGTTGTTGCAAATCCTACAGGAGAAATTTATACGTTGAGCGCAGATGAAGAAGTTTTCTGGAAGATTGCAAGTGTAAAATTTAACGGGAACACAGAAGACGATTTAAGCAGCTATCTTGACATCACAATTGACACTCCTAACGAGGACGAAACAATACCCGGCAATTACGGTAAAGAGGCTTATATAACAGTTACGTCAATAGCAGGTTACACACCTAAGGGAGATTTTGAGATAACTGTTCAGAAATCTATCGGAGACGACGAAAACATATGGACGGACGCAGGAGTTCTTAAATTCACAGCAGCAGACAATGACGGCAGCGAAGAGGAAGATATCAGCGTTAATGCACCTTCTTCGGGCGGAGGCTGTAATTTTGGCTTCACGTTATTTGCGTTGGGTCTTGCGTTAATTCTCAAGCGTAAGTAAGGAACTCTAAAATTTTGTAATATGCTCCGTAGTCTTTAATGGCTGCGGAGTTTTTTTGTACATAGCGACTCATAAAAAATGAAAAGAAGAGAGTATAGCAAATAGAAAAAATTACAAATAAAATATCTGTAAGTACAACATATAACATAATAATTTTGTTCAACGTTTTTACTTGATAGAACATTATTTATCCTATAAAATAAACGAAAATAAGCATTATAACACTTTATAATTATTTTGGGTAATATTAGTAAAACTATCTGCGGAGTCTGGTTGCATTAGGAGGTGAATTTCTCTTAATTTCCCGAAATAATTCTCGAAACAAGTATTAAGGTGACTTTATGATGTGTGTCATCTTGATTGCAGTTCATATTGATGTAAATGTTCTTTCACCGCAGAAAAGTCATATGCGTCATTAAATTTAATTTAGGAGGTTGTTTTTGGATGAATTCTAGCTTTAAGAAGGTCATTGCTCTTATGGTAGCAGCAATAATGGTTATGAACTTTGCAACGGTAGTATTTGCGGCGAGGGAAGATCCTGCGAGACAGAAGCCTACGCCTAGTAATAGCACTAAGAAGCGCATTGATATTTATGGCGGTGCTCCAGTGAAAATTGCTTACATTGCTCACGACATCGGTACTCCCAATAATCAAGGCTGGAAAGAGGGAATCGAACGCGAGTGTGCTTCATGGTCAAACATCAAAGTAGATTCTTATAGTGCGGAAGAGTCTGCTGAGAAACAAGTTCAGATTATGACTGATTGTATTAATCAGGGTTATAATGCGATAATTCTTCAGTGTTCTGACGGTACGGCACTTGCTCCTTCTGTGCGGCAGGCTGAAGAAGCTGGTATTCCGGTTATCACTTTAAATCTTGATTGCGCTAGTAATACAGTACACAGTGCACTTGTTATGGCTGTTGATTATGATGCGGGTCGTATGGCTGCTGATAAGATGGCCGAACAAATGGGCGGAGCTGGTGACATTGCTATAATTCAGGGTGTCCCCGGTTTAGCTCGTACTGATAATTTAGAGCAGGGATTCCGTGACACTATTGCGAAGTATCCTAACATTAAAATAGTAGCTGCTCAGACGGCTTCTTTCCAAAAGGATACAGCAATGACGGTTATGAACTCTTTTCTTCAGTCTTATCCTGATTTGAAGGGCGTTTTTGCTATTAACGATGCTATGGCTGAGGGAGCTGCACTGGCTGCAGAGTCCGCAAATAAGAAGGGACAAATTTGTATTTGGGGCGCTGATGGTGAAAAAGACGCACTTGCAATGATTGAGAACGGTTCTATGTCCGGAACAATTTATACTAACAGTTGGGACGAGGGTTCTACGGCTGCGAAAATAGCACTTCTGATGATCGGCTCTGAATATAGTTATACTGTTTTAACAGCGACTCCGAAAGTTATCATGGAACCTATTGTAGTTACTGCTGAAAACGTCAGCTCTATAGCTCCAGAAGATCGTTGGTAAGATATATTATGCAGGGTTGCCTTGTAGGTAGCCCTTTTCTTTTTATCTTTTCACATTAGAAAAGGAGGAAAACTAAATTGAAACAGCTTAGTCAGACAGCAATGCGCCGGCTTATCTCTATTATCATGCTAGCGGTCTTAGTCTGTCTCTTTACTATACTGGCTGGTTATGGTCAGGGTAAATTTTTTAACTTTGCTAATCTGATCGAGGTTGTTCGTGACGCTTCGATTCCTGCCATTATCGGTGTTGGCGTAACCTTTCTCATTATCACATCCGGAATTGACCTTTCTACAGGCAGTATGATGGCTCTAGTTGGTATGGTCATGGCTAATATTTATGAATATACGTTGTGGCCATTCAAAGTAATGGTGTTATTTGGTCTGCTTACCGGTTTGCTGTGCGGTCTAATTAATGGAATTATCGTCGCGAAATTGAATGTACCGGAATTTATTGGAACTCTTGCTACAATGAGCATTTTCAGGGCAATGACTTATATTATCGCTATTCGTAATGTGAACGGCGTAATTAAGAGTCAGGCGATGGATCATTCTGAATATGTTTGGCTGGGTACAGGTGTCGGAAAGTTTTATTATGTAATAATGGCGATGATTTTATTTATTGTCATAGGTCAAATTTTGCTTCGTTATACTCGTTACGGCACGAATCTTTATTCAGTGGGGGCGAATCGTAAAGCGGCTGTGCTGTCGGGTATCAATGTTGCAAAGACTCGTATAATTGCATACATGCTCACTGGTTTTGCTGTTGCAGTGGGTGCAGTTTTTACGACTGCAAGACTTCAGAGTGCTACTACAGCTATCGGCACAGATTTTGAATTCAGCCCTATTGCTGCTGCTGTAGTTGGAGGTGCTGCGCTTTCCGGCGGTTCTGGTGATGTTATCGGTACTCTAATTGGTGCTTTGTTTATGGCCACTTTGGAAAATGGAGTGCGTAAATTAGATATGAATACTTCATTCCAGTATATTATCAAGGGCATTATCATTATCGCTGTTGTAATTTTCGATGCAACTTATAAATCACGTATGGAACGAAGAGCAAGAGAACAGGGAGCGAAGGAGGGACTTGAATAATGGCAGGAAATACGATTCTTGAGGCTAAGAATATTTATAAAAGTTTTTCCGGTGTTCCAGTGCTTCAAGATGTCCATTTTGAAGTTAAAGTTGGAGAAGTACACGCTTTAATGGGCGAAAATGGTGCTGGGAAATCAACGCTAATAAAAATAGTAACGGGCGTTTACTCTAAAGACGAAGGACAAATTTACTGGGAAGGTAAGCCTGTTGAGATTAATAATTATCAGGACTGCCAAAAATTAGGGGTAGCTTGTATTTATCAGGAGCTTTCTGTAATTCCTCCGCTTACTGTTGCGCAAAATGTTTTCTTAGGTCGTGAGCCCCGTAATGGTCCATTTATTAACTACAAGAAAATGAATCAAATGACTCAGGAGCTTATCGACAAATATCAGTTCCCGCTGAAACCGACTACTATTGTTGATAATCTCGGCATTGGCCAGCGTCAATTGATTGAAATACTTAAGGGGTTATCACAAAATTCAAAGCTGCTTATCATGGACGAACCTACAGCATCATTATCGGGCAAAGAGGCAGAAATGCTCTTTCACATTATTCGTACATTGAGGGAGCAAAGTGTTTCAATAATTTATATTTCTCACCGTTTGGAAGAGGTTTATATGCTATCTGACAGGCTCACAATCCTTCGTGACGGTAAAAATGCGGCAGTGCTTGAGAAAGAGGAAATTATACCGGCTAAAGTCATTGAGACAATGATCGGCAAAGTTGTAGACGAATCTGCAGGTTCTAGAAAAATGTTACATTCTGATGATAGTAAACCTGTTCGCCTCGAAGTGAAGAACTTGACAGATAAAACAGATCGCTTCCGTAATATAAGTTTCCAAGTGCATAGCGGTGAGATACTTGGTTTAGGCGGGCTTATCGGTGCTGGGCGTACTGAAGTTGTGCGTGCGATATACGGCGTTGATAAAGCAGCTTCCGGCGAGGTCTTATTGAGCGGCAAAAAACTTAATCCGTCTCCTAAATCAAGCATTAAAGAAGGAATCGGCTTTGTTCCGGAAGATCGACGCAATCAAGGTTTTATCCCGTTATTGTCTACCACTAAAAATGTTGCTCTGACGAATTACGATATTGTGAAAATAAACGGTGTTGCTATTTCTGACAGTGATGAGTTAGCAATGAGCAAGCGTGCTATTGAGACTATTGATATTCGTCCTTCAGATCCTGATAAACAAGTCGGAGTCATGTCCGGCGGAAATCAGCAAAAAGTTGTTCTCGGCAAGTGGTTAATGAGAAATCTAAAATTGTTGATTGTCGATGAACCTACTGCAGGTATAGACGTTGGAGCAAAAGACGAAATTTATTCGATCTTGGAGAGACTAGCTAATGAGGGAGTAGCTGTCATTGTCGTAACATCAGACTTGCAAGAATTATTGCGTGTTTCTCATAGGATACTGGTAATGAGAAAAGGCAACATTGTCAAAGAATTTAAAAATGTCGAAGTCACCCAATCCATGGTGCTCGCTGCCGGTCAGGGTGTTCAGGAGGAGAAATAAAAATGAACAAAATCAACTGGAGCAAGTATTCTAAGCCCATTATTTTGCTGTGCTTTATTCTGATTCTGTCGATTTTAAGGCCTAAAGCATTTTTGTCGCTGAATAATTTTAGTAATGTGCTTTGGTCAGTGTCAGTTATTGGAATCATGGTCAGCGGCACAATATTTGTTTTCTTGATGGGCGGTATTGATCTTTCAATCTCAACATTGTGTGCTTTTACGGCTGTTGTAGTTGTTGAGGTGACTCACATGATGGGTGATACACAAACAGCTGTTACTGTAGGTGTAATTGCTGCACTTTGTACCGGTGCTGCAGCGGGTTTGCTTCATGGTTTCATAATTACGACGTTCCGTATTCCTGCATTCCTCGTAACATTTGCGAGTCAAAGTATTTTTCTCGGGCTGGCTATGGTTTTGACGAATAATAAAATTATCAGTTGTACTGTGCCTGCGTTTACTGCGATTGGTGCTAAGAAAATTTTGGGATTTCCTATGCCTGTATATTTTATGCTGATTATTGCAGTTATTAGCTGGTTTTTGCTGCGTAAGACTGTATTTGGCCGTTACGTTTATGCAGTTGGAGGTAACCCGGTTGCTTCTGAAATTTCCGGTATAAACGTTAAGAAAATGACAATTATCTGCTATATTTTGTCTGGTCTTACTACGGCACTTGGCGGCATTGTTTTAGCTTCTATGACACAGCAGGCTTCTTCTTCATTGGGCTCAGGTTATACTAATGATGTAATCACTGCGGGTGTAATTGGCGGTGTCTCGTTGTTAGGCGGTGAAGGTACAGTACCCGGCGCGATTTTTGGTGCTGTGCTTATGGGATTGTTGAATAACGGTTTAAATCTTATGTCAGTGCCGTCTACTCATGCAGGACTTGTCAAAGGTTTAGTTATCATTATAGCAGTTGCCTTTGATGCTATGCAGCACGCTGACCAGTCGAGAAAGAAAGTAAAAAAGGTCAAGGCTTAATAAGGAAAGGAGAATCATAATATAACATGAAGAAAATTGATGCACATCTTCACCTTGCTAAAGTACTTGCGGGTTATTGCCGGCGTGGGGAACTTCGTGCTATTGGTGACGGTAAAGCACAGTGGGGAAGCGGTGAAGTCTTTCAACTTTTGCCCACTACAGGCGAGTATGGAGACAAAAATTTTACAGCGGAACAAGCCTTAGCTATCATGGATAAAAACGAGGTTGAGCGCGCTGTTTTAATGAATGGCAGCATGTACGGTCTTCAAAATATTTATCATGAAGAGATTTTGGACAAATATCCGGATCGTTTTTGTCCGTCCTGCGAAGTTGATCCCTTTATGACAAATCACATGGAAGTATTAACACGCTTCTTTGAGGAGAAACACTTTCATTTGGCAAAATTTGAGGTTAGCTCTGGAGGAGGTTTAATGGGGTGTCATGATCCTTTTGATCTTTCCGGAGACCGCATGATGGAAATTTATAAACTAGTTGAGAAAAATAACGGCGTTGTTGCGCTTGATGTCGGCGATATTGATATGGAAAGTCATCAAACAGCTGCTCTTATGAGAATTGCAGACCGTTGTCCGGATTTGAAGCTGGTTATCTGTCATCTACTTGCACCTATGCGCACAAAAAAGCGTGAATGGATCGCAGAACTTAATATGCTTAGTCAAGCAAATATCTGGTTTGATATAGCAGCGATGCCAAAGATTATGTCTCCGGATTCTTATCCGTATTCAGAAACTGTAAAGTATCTTTCTGAAGCTGCACACATTGTAGGCGTAAATAAATTGATGTGGGGTACTGATGCACCATATGCAGCTACTCAGGACACTTATGAACATCTTACTGATTATCTCTCGAAATCAAATGAGTTCACGCAGAGAGAATTGGAAGATATTTATTACAATAATGCGAAGGCCGTTTATTTTCCTAACAAATAATTTGCTGTCTTTCTGAATCAAGAGTACTAGTTTGGGGAGTTGTAACTTAACTGCGACTCCCTTTATTTATAATGTCATTTACTTTCCGCAAATGTTTAAGTGTAATTGCATACAAGTTTTTTGCGCTCTTGTTATATAATCACGCCATCACATAATAAATCTTCATGGAGGCAATAAATTAAATGGCATTATTCGCGCGAGATAAAAATTTAGCTATGGAGCTTGTAAGATCCGCAGAAGCAGCAGTAATGGCATCAGGCCGGTGGTTTGGACTCGGCGACAAAAACGAAGTCGACCGCGCAGCAGTTGAAGCAATGAGATACGTTCTTCATGGTGTCGCGATGAAAGGCGTTATCGTAATCGGCGAGGGAGAAAAGGACGAAGCACCAATGTTATTTAACGGCGAAGAAGTCGGAACAGGTGAAGGCCCAGAAATGGATATTGCTGTAGATCCCATTGACGGCACACGATTAATGGCACAAGGTCAAGACGGCGCAATAAGTGTAATTGCAGCAGCACCAAGACACTCAATGTTCAGCCCGGAAGATTTATTTTACTTGAACAAAATAGTAACAGGTCCGGAAGCAGCAAGCTACATCGATATTCAAGCACCAATTGAATTTAACGTTAGAATCGTAGCTAAAGCAAAAGGTAAAGCCATTCACGAAACAACAGTAGTAATGCTCGACAGACCCCGCAATCATGAAATTTTAGAGAAAGTCCGCGCAATGGGTGCAAGAATAAGACTCATCGGTGATGGTGATGTTGCAGGCGCATTAATGACGAGTCTTCCCGGCCATGAAACAGCTGATTTATTACTGGGAATCGGCGGATCTCCTGAAGCTGTTATTACGGCTTGTGCGATGAAATGTCTTGACGCAAATATGCAGTGCCAGCCCTATTTTAGAAATAATGAAGACGAAGCAAAAGCTAAAGCACGGGGACTCACACGAGATACAGTTTTGACAATTGACGATTTAGTGAAGAGCGACAATGTATTTTTTGCGGCTGCTGGAGGTTCTGACGGCGATTTATTGAAAGGCGTACACTATCACGGCGCGCACATTGAGACAAATTCACTTTGTATGCGCGGAAGTTCCGGGACAATTAGATATATTTCTGCTGTCCACTCACAAAAGAAACTTGCGGAAATGGGCGGAAATATCGCTTATGATCCTACAGTTAGGGAGGCAGGCTCACTATAATGCATATTTTAAGCTCGTTAACTGCTTGGCTTGTCGATACAATTGGTAAAATGGGTTATACCGGTATAATTTCGCTGATGTTCCTTGAGTCTTCGTTTTTCCCGTTTCCCAGTGAAGTTGTAATGCCTCCTGCCGGTTATCTTGCGTGGAAGGGTGAAATGTCGTTATCTCTTGTGTTAATTTCCGGAATCGCGGGGAGTCTTCTGGGTGCGTTATTTAATTATTGGATAGCTGTCAAACTTGGACGGCCGTTATTAATTAAATATGGCAAATACTTTTTTATCTCGCAGGAAACTATAGACAAGGCCGAGAAATTTTTTCAGAAGCATGGACACATAAGCACGTTTGTATGCCGATTACTGCCGGGGATTCGTCAATATGTTTCACTTCCTGCAGGACTCGCAAGAATGCCGCTTAAACCATTTTGCATTTATACGGGACTCGGTGCTGGGATATGGGTATGTGTCTTAACTTTTGCGGGATATTTGCTCGGTGAACATCAAGAACTGTTAAAGCAGAATTTACACACAATAACACTTGCATGTATCGCAATAGCAGTAATAACGACAGCAATATATTATTTCATCACTAAAGCGAGAAAAAATAAATCATGAGCGGAATCCCCGGAGTAACGTTAAGAGGTATGGAAGCTCTGCCCGTTGAAGTCGAAGTAGAAATCACCGGCGGACTTTTTTCCGTGTCAATTGTAGGTATGCCGGATTTAGCAGTAAAAGAATCACGAGAAAGAGTCCGTGCTGCTTTGCGTTCGTTGGGCTTAAATCTGAAGGGCAGAGTCTCTATAAATCTTGCTCCTGCTGATATTCCCAAAGAAGGCGCGTTACTTGATTTACCGATAGCTTTATCGATCATGACAGCATTAGGCGCGTTAAAAAATTGTCCGAGAGCTTTATATATGGGAGAGCTTGCACTTGACGGCCGATTAAGACGTGTAAGGGGTGCAGTTCCGGCAGCTTTCCTCGCTAAAAAAATGGGCGTTCCCTTATATATTCCGCGTGAAAATGCTGATGAAGTCGCACTCGTTAAAGGCGTTGAAGCATATTGTGCCGATAATTTAGCAGAATTACTTTATATGCTGATAGGAGAAGAACCGCCGAAACCTTTGCCCCCCGCTTTTATTCCAGATTTGCCGGTTAACGCAGATCCCGATTTTGCAGACGTTAAGGGACAGACTCAAGCACGACGGGCAGCAGAAATCGCAGCAGCTGGACATCATAATTTATTATTGGTAGGCTCACCAGGAAGCGGAAAAACTTTAATCGCTAAAGCACTTCGGGGAATCTTACCGCCATTAACAGATGATGAACTTGTAGAAACTCTTTTAGTTCGCAGCACTCTGGGAATGCCTGTGAGTCCCGGCCGTGAAAGACCATTCAGAACAGTACATTTCAGCGCAAGCACCGTATCAATTTGCGGAGGAGGAAATAATTTGCGTCCTGGTGAAGTCTCATTAGCTCATAGAGGCGTATTATTTCTCGACGAGTACACAGAATTTAGACGCGATTTAACAGAGAGTCTGCGCGCACCTATTGAAGACGGAATTATAACAGTCAGCAGAGCCGCCGGAAGTGTTGAATATCCTTCAAGAGTTTTGCTCGTGTTAGCTGCTAATCCATGTCCGTGCGGTTATGCGGGAGATCCTGTAATCCCGTGTAAATGTAATTCAGGCGATATTGAACGTTACAAACGCAAATTATCAGGCCCCATTATGGACAGAGTCGATTTACAAGTAAGTGTGCCGAGATTGACTCCTGATGAGTTATTATCGCTTGACAACAAAGGCGAGCCCCCCGAATCAAGTGCAGTTATCCGCGAAAGAGTCATTAAAGCACGTAAGATTCAACAAGAACGCTGGAAAGAGTACGGGATCGTCTGTAATGCAGAATTACCAGAAAAGCTCGTGAAAAAATTTTTGACTCTTCCTGATGACGCGCGCTCATTTCTTGCAAATATGGCAGCAAAATTAAATTTGTCCGGGCGGGGCTTGAGCAGGACTCTAAAAGTTTCAAGGACTATTGCAGATTTGGCCGGCGACGAGTCAATCACGAAAAAGCACATTGCAGAAGCTCTTACGTTCAGACAAGGCTATGCACGCAGATAAAAGAATGACTCTAAACTATTAAACACGTTCTGCAAAATTATTTTATTACACATCACACTCAAATAAAATTTCGGAGATGAATATATCAATGTCAAATAATCCTTTCTTTAATGACCCGATTGCAAATTTTCTCGGCTCGTGGTCAGTGAATATTAATATTTATTCTGTATTATTTCGTATATGCCTCGTCGTAATTTTTTCTGCGATTATAGGCTGTGAACGTTCAAGCAAGAGACATTCTGCCGGACTCAGAACATTTATAATTGTTTCGCTGGCTTGTGCTGTGTCTGCAATGATTGATATTTGCGTCATTGTGCACAGTCATGAAGGTTTTGCGGTAATTTCTGCGGCGGCTATCGTGTCAGTTGCGATGATAAGCGGAAATTTTATTTTGTTCAGCTCTAAGAGTCAAATCAAGGGCTTGACAACTTCTGCGGGACTCTGGGCTTGCGGTATAATCGGACTTGCGGCAGGGTCTGGATTCTATACTATTACACTAATTGCATTTGTCGCGCTCCTGTGCTGCATTTCCCAACTTCCATTTATCGAGACAGTATTAAAGGATAGATCCAACCATTTTGAGATTCATTTAGAGTTAAATAACAGCTCAAACCTTCAAGATTTTGCTGCTACGATTCGGAAATTAGGACTCAAAATTGATGACATCGAGTCAAATCCTGCATATGCAAATTCGGGCCTTAGCGTTTATTCAGTGTCTATGACAATTAACGAGCGAGATTTTGAACGTTATAAGAAACATAGTGATATTATAGAAGCGTTAAGGTCTCTCGATTATATTCACTATATCGAAGAAATGAATTAAAATATTGTATCTACAATTTTTACAGGACAAGGAGAAATTTTTATTATGCAGATAAGCATCACAAAGAATCCTAACCCCGGCACAATGCCTCCGAGCGATAAATTAGGTTTCGGATCAATCTTCAGCGATCATATGTTCATGATGGATTATACCGACGCTGAAAAATGGCACAATGCGCGTATAGTTCCTTTCGGGCCGATACCGATTAATCCTGCTGCGAGCGTTTTACATTACGCAAATGAAGTCTTCGAGGGCATGAAAGCATATCGATGGGCAGATGGCAGCATTCATTTATTCAGACCGATGGAGAATGCAAAGCGAATCAATATTTCAGCTGAAAGAATAGGACTCCCGCAAATCCCTAATGATATTTTTGTCGAGGCCGTGCGCGAGGTCGTGAAAGTTGATAAAAACTGGGTGCCTTCAGGTGAAGGAACGTCATTATATATTCGCCCGTTTTTGTACGCGATAGATCCTGAATTAGCGTTACATGGGATTCATCAAGCTACGTTTGTGATAATTCTTTCACCTAGTGCGAGCTATTTTGCAGAAGGAATCAAGCCCGTTAAAATTATGCTCGAAACCGAAGACGTTCGCGCAGTAAGAGGCGGAACAGGTTACACAAAGTGCGGAGGAAATTACGCAGCCAGCAACCGCGCAGGAGACAGAGCAATGGAAAAAGGTTATTCGCAAGTTCTATGGCTTGACGGAGTACACCGCAAATATATTGAAGAAGTCGGCGCAATGAATGTAATGTTCAAGATTAACGGCGTTGTTGTAACTCCTTCACTTGAAAACGGTTCAATCTTAGGCGGCATTACTCGTAAATCGTGCTTAGAAGTGCTCAAAAAATGGGGCATTCCCGCAGAAGAAAGACTCTTAAGCGTCGATGAATTAATCGAGTCAGCAGCAAACGGCAAATTAGAGGAAGCATTTGGAACAGGAACAGCAGCAGTTATTTCACCAATCGGCGAGCTTGCATATCAGGACAAGAAATATACAGTAAACGACTTCAAGATCGGCCCGGTTGCGCAAAAATTATATGACGAGCTGACCGGAATACAATGGGGCAAGAGGCCGGACCCGTTTGGGTGGACTGAATGCGTATAATTCTGCCGACGTTCGCAAAATTAAATCTGACTCTCAGAGTCATTAACAAGAGGCCCGACGGTTATCATAATCTTGTGTCAACGTTCTTGAAGATTCCTTCAGGCGACGTGCTTTACATCTCCGAATCTACAGCAAATATTGACATTGTAAACGCGAATATAAGCATAATCGGCGAAAATATAATCTCTAAGGCTCTGAGAATTGCGCGTGAAGAGGGATTCAAGATTCCCTATTTGAACGTGAAGATTCATAAAAGCATTCCTCCGGGATCCGGACTCGGTGCAGGTTCAGGCAATGCGGCGGCGATATTAAAATTTTTCGGTGCAGAAAGAGTCGCAGCTAAAGTCGGCGCGGATGTTCCGTTTTTGTGTTCAGATTTAAATATGGCTCTTGTTGCGGGAATAGGCGACCAGATCGAAAGAGTTACATATCAGCAAATTCACGGCGTTATTGCGATTCCTGACTGGAAGACTGACACAAAAGCGGCTTATAAAGAACTTGACGAACTCGAAGAAGGACACGGCTTTGATATTTTGCTTGCACGCACAGAATTGCGGGATATTTATCATGCAAACGCGGGGGCAGGACTCAAAGTCGGATTATTGCCTAATGATTTTCTGAAAGTGTTGATAAAGACTCACCCGAAATATAATGAGTTATTCAAAATGTTTGAGTCATCAGGTGCAGGAGCATGGGGACTCACGGGTTCAGGGAGTGCGGCATTTGCTGTGTTGAAGGAGTCTGTAAAATTTAATTGGCCGAGTTACATTAAGAACGTTTTATATTTCTAGTAAATAAAAAATTTCTGCGGGCTGCGTGAGATATTTTTCTTGCGCGGCTCGTTTTTTTGCGTGAAAAATTTTGTGAGTGAATCGTTGCGTTAATAAAAAATTTTTCTTTGCGAGTGTTTATGAGTGTTGAAAAATTTGCGAGTTTTTGTAGTTGTAAATGTAGTTGTAAAAAATTTTTTCTCTCGTGAATGAATAAATTTGTGAATGTTAATATATTATAACACTATTGCGGAGTAAAAATTTTGTCGTGCGGGCGGGTGGGCAGAACGAATTATATGCGTCAGAATACACCCGCAGCTTTGTTTATTGGCACAATCGCGAGTAAAAATTTTAATTATTCACAGAGGGAGACCCAGTGAGCAAACAGGGACTCTACAGCCGAAAAGGGGATCTGCCCTGTAGAAGGTTGGTGAACGCAATGCCGAAGCAACATAAAGGCAAGAAGCGCGCCAGTAAAAACAAAAAGCAGCGACGTGATTTCCTCGCCGGATTACATCATGCTCTCGCTGCTCTTTATTATTTTGTGAAGCTTATCCTGACTTTGTTAGGTAAGTCGATCGGATAAACTGGCGATTTAATTTCGTAAGGGGATAAAAGCTAACTCCCTCCGCTCCCCTTGTTAATATTCTATCACAAAAATTTTCGTCTGATATAATTATTCACAGAGGGAGCCCCGGATGCAGTGCAGGGCTCATCGTCCAACGGGGAGCCGCCCTGTAGAAGTGAGGTGAAATGCGGATGTCTTCACGTAAAGGCAGTAAGCGCACCAGTACGCAAAAACAGCGGCGTTCAATCCTTGGCCGGATTCGAGACTTTGCCGCTGCTATGTACTGGGTGTTGAGGCTTATCCTTCTTTTATGGGATAGGTTTGTCCGATAAGGACTTAACTCACTAGTTTTATTTTTCATAGGGGATAAAAGCTAACTCCCTCCGCTCCCCTTGTTAATAATATTTTATCACAAAAATTTTTTATTTATTCACACAAAATTTGCGCAATCTGTTATAATTTCTGACATCATATAAACGCTTGACAAGGGCATTTGTTAATCACGCAAAAAGTGAGCCTTTATCAGCGAAGGAGGAAATTTATTTATCATGTATGCAGTAATCGAGACAGGCGGCAAACAATACCGCGCAAGTGTCGGCGACAAATTTAGAGTTGAAAAATTGCCCGGCGAAACAAGTACAGAAATCGTATTTGACAAAATTTTAATGGTAGCTCCTGATGAAGGCGAAGCAAAATTCGGCGCACCCTACGTAGATGGCGCAAGAGTTACAGCAGAAATCGTCAAGCAGGCTAGAGCAGATAAAGTTCTTGTGTTCAAGTATAAGAGCAAGAAAAATATCCGCAAAATGCAAGGCCATAGACAGTATTTCACTGAAGTAGTAATAAGGAATATCGAAGCATAAAAAATTTTGATTCGGGTAAAATTATTTTTTCACGACGAAAATTTATTAACTGGCATTGAGTGCAGCGGTCATTCAGGTTCAGCAGAAAAAGGTCATGACATTATCTGTGCGGCTGTGTCGGTTCTAATGCAATCGCTGATGTTAGGACTCGAAGACGTTGCACAGCTCAAAGACGCAAATTTTACAGTTGACGCAAAGACACCTTTAATGCGCGTAACTTGGCCGGTTAATGAATGCGATAGAATTTCGGTTTTGACTCGCACAATTTCAGAATCGTTAAAGCAAATCGCCCGTGATAATCCCGATTATGTAAAAATTATTTCGGAGGTCAGCAAATGAAATTTTTTGATTTACAGTTTTTCGCACACAAAAAGGGGCAGGGAAGCTCAACTAACGGACGCGACAGCCAGCCCAAATATCGCGGAATTAAAGTTTTCGCAGGTCAGACAGTCAACGCCGGAAGTATTCTCGTTCGTCAGTGCGGGACAAAAGTTCACCCCGGCAAGCATGTAGGACTCGGACGCGATTTCACGTTATTTGCGTTAGTTCCCGGCAAAGTCAGCTATCACACAAGGCAGAGCAGAAAATTTGTATCTGTTGAGCCCGTCGAAGCTGAATAAATGCACAAAGATTTTCATCATATGCCCCTGATTTAGCGGGGGTTATTTTTTTATCGAGACATGAAATTTGTAGACTTAGCAGAAATTTTTATCAAAGCAGGCCGCGGCGGTAATGGCGCAATGAGCTTCAGACGTGAAAAATTTGTACCTAAGGGCGGCCCGGACGGTGCTGACGGAGGCAAGGGCGGAGATGTCATTATTGAGGCTGTCGGCGGTATAGTTACTCTTGCAGACTTTGAATACAATAAACGCTTTCAGGCAGGTAACGGCGGGCACGGTTCGGGAGCTTTACGGACTGGCGCAAACGGTGAAGATCTGAAAATTTTTGTGCCTTGCGGGACTCTCTTGCGCGATTCAGAAAATAATATCCTCGCTGATTTGACAGAACCGGGACAAACTTTTATAGCTGCTCACGGCGGTAAAGGCGGACGAGGCAACACACATTTTGCAAGCTCACAAAGGCGCGCTCCCAAATTCGCGGAAAAAGGCGATCCAGGCGAAGAAAAAAATTTAATCCTCGAATTGAAATTAATTGCTGATGTAGGACTCGCAGGTTTTCCCAACGCAGGAAAGTCAAGCATTTTAGCAGCTATTAGCGGAGCCAAGCCCAGAATCGCCGGTTATCCTTTCACGACTTTAACGCCTAATTTAGGAGTTCTAGCGGTTGATGATGCTCAAGTTGTAATAGCTGATTTGCCCGGATTAATTGAGGGTGCTCACGAGGGAAAAGGACTCGGACTTCAATTTTTGCGCCACGTTGAGCGGACAAGAATTTTACTGCATGTAATTGATTTATCGCAAAATGACCCTGTTGCAAATTTTGACGCGCTGTTAAACGAGTTCAAGCAGTACGGAGCAGATTTATATAACCGGCCTTGCATTGTTTTGGGAAATAAAATCGACATTGAAGGCACTCAAGAAAATTCAAATATTTTGCGTGATTATGCAGAAAAATTAAATATGCCCTACATGAGCGTAAGTGCTTTGACAGGCGAAAATATACCGGAATTAATAAAACGTGTGGCAGAACTCGTGCGCAAGACTCCAGCCGTTAAATTATTGGACTACGACGCAGATAAAATTATAGAATTACCCATGAGAAAACGTCCGGCCAAGTCAAGTAAAGCACCCGTTAATATAATCAGACTCGCTGACGGTTCATTTAGAGTCCAGCACGAAAATTTTGAGAAGTCTGTATCACGCATTAATTTCGATCACGAGGACGCATTGAAAAAATTTGCAGGTCTCTTGAAGGCTCTCAAGATAGAAGAAGCATTAGAGGCTGCCGGAGCTCGTGAGGGCGATAAAATTTACATAGGCGACGAAGAATTTAGCTTTGAGCCTGACATAATCTCATGAGAACAGGAATAATGGGCGGCACATTTGATCCGATTCATTACGGGCATTTACTCGCCGCAGAAGAAGCAAGACGAATATTGAATCTCGAACGCTTAATATTTGTACCGACGGGAGATCCCCCGCACAAGATTAATAATCGCGTTACACCTGGTGAAGACAGATACGCAATGACTCTATTAGCTACAGCAGGCGTGCTTGAGTATTCAGTTTCGCGCACAGAAATTGACCGCAAAGAGTCTTCATATACTGTAGACACGTTAAGAGAGTTCGTGCAGTCAGGCATTAACCCGGAAGATTTATTTTTCATCACAGGACTTGACGCAATGTTATCAATTACATCATGGTTTGATTACGAGAAAATCCCGACTTTATGCACACTTGTAACAGCAAGAAGACCCGGCTACCCTGTCAGCGGAATAGAAAAACTCCCTAAATTTATTCGTGATGATTTAAAATATATAGAGATTCCGCAGTTCGCAATATCAAGCACTGAAATTCGCGAGCGGGTCAAAGTCGGTAAGGGAATAAGATTTCTTGTGCCTCACTTGGTAGAAATTTATATAATGTCAAATAATTTATACAGAGGTGATTAACATAATATGAGAGTACTAAAAATTTTAGGAATTGTATTCACTATAATTGCATCATTAATCGGCGGTGCTACAGTTAAATTGCTCGAGGTCTGGAACGATCCGAATATTTTGCCTCTTCCCGCTTCAAGAACGAGAGAGACAAGACAACCGACTCAGCCCGGCAGCGTTTCAGCAGACTCAGAGCTCGCAGTTTCCGGACAACGAGAGCAGGAGGCCGCAAAAGGTTCTGTAAATGTCTTAATCGTCGGACTTGATAACGTTGATGGAGCTTCACGCACTGACGCTATAGCACTTGCAATTTTTGACGCTGATAATATGGGCTTGCGGATTGCTTCAATACCGAGAGACTCGCGCGTTTACATTCCGGGGCGCAGCTGGGACAAGATTAATCATGCTTATGTTTACGGCGGAATTAATTTATTACGTGAGACACTTGTTAATTTGACGGGACTCCCGATTGATTATTTCGTGAAGATAAATTATAAAAGTTTCCCGCGAATTATTGACATGCTCGGCGGAGTTGATATTTACGTCGAGAAAAAATTATATTACACCGATTATTCCGGAAAATTATTTATAAATATTCCCAAAGGACAGCAGCACATGGACGGAAAAACGGCGCTCGGTTATGTGAGATTTAGGCATGATCCTTTAGGCGATATAGGGCGCGTTCAGAGGCAGCAGAAATTTATTGACATAATCATGAAAAAGTTAAAATCGCCTTCGATAATTCCAAAGATTCCCGGACTTGTCAGTGAAGTAATGGACGCAGTTGACACGGATCTTGCACCGTTAGAGGCGTTAAAATTATTGCAGTTCGCTAATTCTTTGACTCCTGACAGAATAAAAATGTTCATGGCTCCCGGAAAATCAGGTTTCAGCAAAAATATTAGTTACTGGATTCTCGACAATGCAGCATTTTCCGCGCAGTTATCAGCAAAATTTACGCCCGCAAACGAAGATTTACAGGCAGCAAACGCAGGACTTGATTTAACCGAGAGACCGGAGAGCACAAATAATTCATCAGGTTTAGACAGCAATAAAATCGCAGAGTTACGCAGCCAAATTTTAAGCATAAGAATACTTAACGGCGACGGCGAAAAAGGAATCGGCAAGAGGGCAGCTCAAATTTTCCAGCGAATCGGAATAGAAGTCCCCTACACCGGCAACGCAAGACACTATGACTATAGATATTCAAGCATAATTTACCCGCCAAACGCAGACGAAAATGTGAAGCAGGGTGCAAAGGCTTTAGCAGAATTATGCGGAATCACAAACGAAAGATTAATACAGCAGGACAGCCGGGCAACGTCAATAACTCTTATAATCGGTCATGACAAAGAAGAATTATTTACGCGTCTAAACGGTCTGAACTCATAAGAAAATTTTTCCCCGTGCGAGTGTGTACGGGGTTTATTTAT
>JAFSXS010000108.1 GCA_017443945.1 Synergistaceae bacterium | reverse complement strand
GGTGGGGGAGGCGGCGGCAGAGAAAAATTTATACGCGGTTACAACTGTTAATCACCTGCATTTTTTGAATCACATAATTTTTTACGTCTGCGATTCCTTCAGCTGCATATTTTTTCGGATCAAAGACTCCGGGATGTTCATTTATGTAACGCTTCACGCCTTCTGTATATGCTATTCTCAAATCTGTAGCGTAATTAACTTTGCAAATTCCAAGTTTTATGCACTCGATAACTTGTTCATCAGGGACTCCCGAAGTTCCATGCAATACTAACGGGATATTTACTCGTTCATGAATTTTCTTGAGAATGTCAAAATTTAATTTGGGAACACCTTTATATACTCCGTGAGCTGTGCCGATTCCTACTGCGAGAAAATCACAATCTGTGCGCGCGATAAATTCTTTTGCCTCGTCAGGATCCGTAAAAGGGTTTGAGTCAGGGTTTATTAAATCGTCTTCTTTACCGCCGACTCGGCCAAGTTCAGCTTCAACGGGAATTTTTGCAGCGTGGCAGAATTTCACAACAGAACTAGTGAGCGCGATATTTTCCTCAAAATTTAATTTGCTGCCGTCTATCATTATCGAAGTATAACCGGTCTTCACGGCCAATGCAGCCATCTCGAAAGAATTTCCGTGATCCAAATGACACACAACAGGAATATTTGAACGTTCGGCAGCTGCTTTTATGTTCGCAAAATAGAAATCAAATCCCGCAAATTTTACAGTGCCTGGACTCGTTTCCATTATGACGGGCGAGCGGGTTTCTTCGGCAGCTCTGAGCACTGCTAAAACCATTTCCATATTTTCAACGTTGAAGGCTCCGACGGCGTATTTATGTTTATGAGCATCTAATAACAAATCTCGTGAAGTTACAAGCAAAATTTATTTACCTCCTAAAAAATTTATTATCTTGCCTTGACCGCATAATTATATGACTCTACGCATTCAGCAACAAAATTTTTAACGAGTGAGGCAGCTTTAACATCAAGCAATTTATCACGCACTAATTCATATTGACGGGGCATAAATTGACGTAACATTCCGGCGGGAATTTCTACAGAGTCAATATTTGCGAATAATTTATTTATTGCTGATTTAATTTCGGGCAGGCTGAAATAATATCGGCATCTGTCAGAATAACTATATTTGCGCGCGAGTTGTTTATCATGTTCTGAGCCGTGATAATGTTTTTGCCAGTGTTCGGGGTTAGCTGTCATGACATTTTCTAGGATCTCGATGAAATTTGCGCGTTGTTTTTCTGGGATTAGCTCGCGTTCCATGAAGCTCAACGCAAATAAACCTTCACGCAATGAAAAAGTTAATGCCGGACCTACCTTCAAAATCGCGACTCCGTCCTCGACCATTTCACGTAATTTTTCAGCGGGCTGATAGTCGGTTGAATGTCCCTCAAAAACTAAATCAGGGTGATTCTTGAGAGAGTCTGTTAATTCTTTTGCTGCGTCATGATCATAAAAATGTATGTCTTTATCGCCGAACTCGACTCCGGGTTGTACTATGACTGCAATAATATCTTGTAATCTGTCGTGTAAATTGTGTTCGTTAAATTTTTGCTCGTAAACTTTTATGGTATTCTCGAAGTCATTTGCCCGCGTAACTTGTAATTTGTCGTCTTCTTCCTGACTGCCGCCGGGGATGGGAACTTCCGAACCAATTATATAAACTGGCCGAACCTCGTCGGGATTAGATTTCAATAGTTCCTGATAAGCGCTCTCGCATTCTTCAAGTAAAATTGCGGCACGTTCAGCGATTTTATTATCTGACAGGGGCTCGTTTATTGGATCGTCAGCTAATTTCATGCTTGTATCGAGATGAATTTTCTTGAATCCTGCCATTACAGCGAGTCTCAGAAGTTCGCGGGAATTTTTCATAGCTTCAGACTCGTTTAATTTCGTCCACGTCAACGGCCCGAAATGGTCAGCACCAAGAATTATTTTATCGCGAGGGAAATTAATTTTGTCGGCAATAGCAAAAACGTAATCTCTAAAATTTTCCGGAGTCATTCCTGTATAACCGCCGAATTGATTTATTTGATTCGATGTGCCTTCGATTAAGACGTAATCATCAAAATTTTTCGCCTGCTCTAAAATTGCCTCGATAGCTAAATCATTCGCAGTACAGTATGAAGCAATGCCGGTTTTGACTCCTGATTTCCTGCGTTCGATTATATCAAGTAAAGGATTTCGCATTATTCCAGCCTCCTGACTGACAAAAATTTTATAGATATTATATACGATTGTTTTATCGCGCGAATATCGTTCGTTCTTCCCACCCACCCGGATTTAAGGGGTAGCGCGAATATAGAAAAGTTTTTCCCGCAAAAAAAACGCCCTCCCATTTACAGAGAGAGCGCAAATTAACTGAAAAATTTTATTGCTCGTCAGCCCACAAACCTTTTTTGCCTTCTCTGGCCTCACGCTGGAATCTAACGAACATCTCAGAATAACGCGAGTTAGGCTGCACTGTCATAACTTGCGCATAACCTTCAAGCAAAAGAGTCGCATTATACATTTTCGCCCTTATTGCGTCCTCGTTGTCCATGTCCTTTTTTGATGGCTCTGACAACCACACATAAGCGAGCATTCTATTATATCTGTCAAGCGCGCCCACGTCCGTTTGAAGCCATACGATTTTATCTGTTAATTGCGATTTAGTGAAGTTGCTGGCCTCTTTGCCGTAAAATTGCACGGGTTTATTCGGGTGAACTGTTTCGGGAGTGTCGACACCTAAGAATCTTACGCGCTGTTTCTGATATTTCTTACCGTCTGCAAAAATAAATGACACGATTGCTGTATCGCCGTCTACGACTCTTTCAATTTTTGCCTTATAGACTGTGTTGCGCCTGATTTCGAGAGTCTCTAACGCGTTCGGGCCTTTGTGATAATGATATTCGCCGGTGTCTTTATCGTAGTGGCCTCCGTTAGCGTCGAGTTTTCCGGGATGAGCAAAAGCTATGCAAGAAAGACTCATAACAAGAATTACTGCGACAATAATACGTTTCAACATGATAATAAATCAATCCTTTCATTAAAATATTAAATCGTAAATTACCCTGACAAAGAATAATGCCATAACTATAAGTATAACAGGACGCACAGCCTTTGACCCGCCACGCTCGAAAAATTTTGCTCCGATATAATTTCCTGCAATACTGAAGCACCCGGCAATTAATCCAAGCAGCAAAATTACTTTGTCATTCATGAAGTATACAGCCAGCGCAGAAAGATTTGTAGCGAGATTTATTGCTTTTGCGACCCCGTTTGCTTTCTGAACGCTCAATCCCGCAGCAGCCATTAATAATAACATGAACGTCCCAGCACCAGGCCCGTAGAAACCGTCATAAAATCCCGTACCAAACGCTACAAGCACACAAATTATATATGTCCGAGTCGTTATTGTCTCGTTTGAGCCTGTTGTCTCGCGCAGTAAATTTTGACTCTTGAACACGTAATAAGCCGTAACAGGAATTATGAACAGCATTAAAATTTTGAAAATGTAATCACTGATTAATAACGCCGTCTTTGCCCCCAGTGATGACCCAGCAAAAGCAAAAATAATCCCTATAATTGAAAGTTTCATGGGCATATAGCCGTTTTTAAAATATTTTGTGAATGATATAGCAGTCCCCATTGATGAACTTAATTTGTTAGTGCCTATTGAGACATGAACGGGAAAACCTGCGATCAAGTACGCCGGAAGAGTAATTAACCCGCCGCCGCCCCCAATAGCGTCAACAACTCCGCCTATAAATATCAACGGACATATAATTAATAATTGCGATAATTGCCAGCTCAATTTTTATTTTCTCCTAGAATGTTATAATTTACGAAATATTTTACACGATAAATTATTTGTGATACATGCTAAAATTTTAAGAAATCCCAAATTTATTAATCGGAGCTGATACAGTGAGAATCTTGCATACTTCAGATTGGCACATAGGCAGAAAACTCAAGGATAAAGACAGGTCAGACGAGTTCATAAAATTTTTTAAGTGGCTCAATGACTTAATCTCAAGTGAAAAAATTGATGTCTTACTCGTTGCAGGAGACATTTTCGACAACACAACACCGTCAATACAGGCACAAAATATTTATTATTCATTCTTGACTGAGCTTGCAAAATCTTCTTGCCGGCATTGCGTGATAATTTCCGGTAATCATGACTCGCCGGCCTTCATTGATGCACCGTCGGGACTGCTGAAATATTTAAATATTCACGTTGTAGGACGCACAAATATTACAGATGAAGTTATAAAGCTGCAAGATCCTGATTTAATCGTGTGTGCTGTGCCTTATTTACGCGACAGAGACGTAAGAGAAGCCAACGACGAAATTAACTCAATCGACGAGGCATTAAAGCAGGGGATCAGCAAGCATTACGAGACAATTTTTTATCTCGCAAAAAGATTACAGGCAGGCTCAAATATTCCAATTATAGCAATGGGTCATTTGTTCGCGCGGGGAGGCAGAGTCAAACAAGACGACGGGACAAGATCTCTTTATGTCGGCACGTCAATAGAAATCGGCAGCGAAATTTTTCCGGACGATATAACTTACACGGCACTAGGTCATTTGCATTCACCTCAAATTATCGGAGGCCGCGAAAATGTCAGATATTCAGGTTCACCGCTTGCAATGGGATTCGGTGAGGCTGGCACACAAAAAGCTGTCTGCATAATCGATATTGACGCAAATAATAATTTAACAGTAAAAGATTTTCCCGTCCCAGAGTTCCAGAAAATAAACAGAGTCAGCGGCGATATTCAAGAAATTGCAAAAGCTCTCAAATATTATGCATCCATGAAAGAATCTATATGGCTTGACGTAACTTACACAGGAAATGAAAGAATCGGCGACTTGGCCGAAAGATTAAATAATTTCACGCAAAATTATCCGTATATTGAAATATTAAGCGTTCACAACGAGGGCGGACGGTCAAATAATAAATTAGAATCTGACTCAATACCTGAGACTCTCGAAAATATTTCACCCGTCAAAATGTTTGAAATGTGCTTAGAGTCTAATAATATACCGGAAGAACAGCAGAAAATTTTTATGCCGCTCTATCAGGAAATTTTACACGAAATGGGGATAAACTATTAATCATGAAAATTTTAGATATACGACTCAAAAATTTAAATTCGCTCAAAGGTGAATGGCACATAGATTTATCCGGAAAAGTTTACACATCAGACGGAATTTTTGCGATAACAGGCCCGACGGGAGCAGGAAAGACTACAATTTTTGACGCAATCTGCCTAGCTCTTTACGGTCAGACTCCAAGACTCGCGAAAATCAGCACTAACTCAAATGAAATTATGTCAAGACGCACTAGAGACTGTTACGCGCAAGTTATATTTGAGTCTCACGGGCAAAAATATCGGGTTCTATGGTCTCAAAGCAAAATCGGCAAAAAATTCTCACAGGTCAAGCACATTCTATCAATTTATAAAACTGGAAATATTTTAAGCGAACTTACAAGCGATACAGTAAAAGAAATTCAGAAGATAACCGGACTTGATTTCAAACGGTTCAAACAGGCCATAATGCTTGAACAGGGCGGATTTGACGCTTTCTTGAAGGCAAATGACACAGAGAGATCCGCTATTCTCGAATTACTCACGGGAACAGAAATTTACAGCGAGATATCAACGAAAATTTACGAACGCTGCCAAGAAGAGGGAAATAAATTAACCGAGCTTCAAATAAAGTTAGACTCAGCAAAACCGCGCGATAAATTCGGAACTATTGAAGAAATCGAGCACTCAATCAGGGAGAATCAAGAAAAATTTACAACAATTGAGTCAGCTCACACACAGGCTCAGGAGGCTATACAATGGCTCAAGAATATAGCTAAATTGCGCAATGAACTCGACGAAATAGAGCATGCAATAATTTTGCACAATAAACGTATTGACGCTTTTGCACAGAAAAAATTAACCCTTGACGCAGCTTTACGGGCAAATGAGATAATAGCGGAATATTCACAGCTAAAATCTTCACGCACAAATTTACGCGACACTAAATCCCGTTATGACAGACTTTCGAGCGACATTCAGGCACTCACGGAAAAATTATCAGCAATCGACTCTCAATTACCGGAAATAGAATCGCAAATTTCAACTCTCAGGCACAGCACAACAGAAAGCCCCGACGCAATAACGGCCAAGATTGAAGCGAAATTAAAAGATTATTGCACACTCAAAGCAAAGCAAATCGAACTTGAACGCAAAAAAATTAAATACGAATCAGACCTCAAAGCAGCGCAGAAAAATTTAAATATTGCACAAACGAATCACGACGAGGCATTTAACGCGCTCAATAATTTAATGAGTCAGCGGGCAGACGCAATTTTGGACGAAACACGAGCAAATTTACAGCCCGGCCGGCCTTGTCCTGTGTGCGGATCCCTTGAACATCCCGCAATTAATCACGAGTCGGAAACTTTTTCTCCCGCAAGCATTAAAAAATTTGATGATGAACTCGCAAAATTACGCGAAAAAGAACAGCAAACCGCAAAAATTTTATCTGACTCGCAAACTAATGAAGGCATCGCACGCACAAATTTAGATAATTGCATTCATGAACTAAGCGCGCAGATCGAACCGGTAAATAATGCCCACTCAGAATTAAGCAGAAATCTTGACTCGCTTGGAATAACAGGTGTCAGCAGCAATAAAGAAATTTTGTCCAGCGTCAAAAAATGGGCAGAGTCAATTAAAGCTCTTCAGGACAAACACGACAAACTCACACAAGAGTCAGCCGCTAATAAATCAAAACTTGAGACCCTGCAAGAACAATTTAATCACGACAAAATCAAACTAGAGCAATTAACCGCAGAACTTGAGACCCTAGAGACAAATTTTAAATCAGCCTTGACCGAGAAAAATTTTTCAGATGAACAGGAATTTACAGATTCAATCTTACGTGATGACGAGCGCAAAAAATTTCTGTCAGAACAAGAAAATCTTAACGCAGAAACAATCAAACTCGACGCAACCAAGCTCGAACGCACAGAAAAATTAAATTCAGCCCTCGCCGAGAACAAAACTCGCAAAACCCTTGAAGAACTCACGCCGATTTACGCAAAATTAGACCAAGAAATTAAAATCTTACGCGATGAGACAGCAGCACTGAATAACGCATTAGACACCCGCAAAAAACTTGAGGCCGAAATTAGAGAACTCAACGAAAAAATTAGTGAACAGCAAAAAATTTATTCAAACTGGTCGGGACTTGATAACTTAATCGGCAACAAGAACGGCGCAAAGTTCCGGAAGTTCGCGCAAAAAATTACTCTCTCCATGATGATTAACCTTGCAAATAAACAATTACAGAAAATGAGCGGGCGTTATACCCTTACAGCAAACCCCGACGATGAAAAACTCGCACTCAACGTAATAGACAACGAGCAGGCCGGAGAAGTCAGACCAACAGAAAATTTATCTGGCGGAGAAAGATTTATTGTCAGTCTTGCACTTGCATTAGGACTCTCGCAAATTTCCGGCAGCAAATCAGGGGTTGACTCGTTATTTCTTGATGAAGGCTTCGGATCTCTTGATGATGACTCATTAAGCACGGCACTTGATGCACTTGGGGAAGTCAGGCGCGAAGGAAAAATAATCGGGATAATTTCTCACGTTCAAGCACTCAAGGAAAGAATCTCTACGCAAATAAATGTGATTCCAATAAATAACGGCACAAGCATTCTCGAAGGTCCCGGCTGTGAGTCGTTATAAAAAATTTTTGTGTGAAAATTGTTGTGATAAGAAAAATTTTTTGCGCGTAAATAATTGCGGTTACAGAAAAATTTTACACTTTTTGTAGTTGTAAATGTAGTTGTAAAATAAATTTCTTCCTGGAAAATATCGCGAAAAGTTTTCATGAATAATTATATAGCAAATACACTATAAAATAAATTGCCGGTTGAGACTCTCGCCTCAGCCGGTTAATATTTAAATATTACGCCAATTACAGCAGATAAAGCTATCCATATGACCGGATGAAATTTTTTCGTGAATTTAACAGAGTGAGTGAACATCAATAATAATACAGCTAAATCAACCGAGTCCCAGTTAATATTTGCAAATCTCCCTTCTTGAATGAAAACTATTTTTGCAACTAGAATACATGCAGCAGTAATCATCGCTGTGCTTGCCGGTCTCATTCCGTAAAAAACTGCGTCAACGTGTTTATTATCTTTGAAGGCGTAAAGAAACGCTGCAATTATCAATATTATTATTATACTCGGTGTAATTAATCCCAAAGTCGCAATCACTGCACCGGGATAACCTGCTGTCAATTTTCCCGCAAAAGTCGCCATATTTACACCTATTGGGCCGGGAGTTGATTCAGATATTGCGATCATGTCTGCTAACTGTTCATGAGTAAACCAGCCAGTCCGGTCTGAAATGTCATATAAAAATGGTAAAGTCGCCATTCCTCCGCCAACTGCAAATAAACCGGTCTTGAAAAATTCCCAGAAAAGTTTTATATGCATCATGATTTCTTCAGCCCCTTTACCAGCAAGCCCGCTAAACCTGCAAGAACAACTAACAGAATCGGCGATATTTTCAAGAAAACTGTTCCCGCAAGAATAATTATATAAATCACAAGCGTTATTTTATCGATGACGGCAGATTTAAATATTTTCAGAACGGCATTAAATATTAACACGCACACGCACACACGAACGCCCGCAAAAGCATGTTTCACAAATTCAAGCTCAGAATAAGCCCGTATAATTCCGGCCAATAACGAAATTATTATAATCGAAGGAAATACTACACCGATTGTCGCAATTATCCCGCCCATAATGCCCGCTTGCTTACGGCCTATAAACGTAGCGACATTCACGGCAATAACTCCCGGAGTGCATTGCGAGACAGCATAATAATCTGTTAATTCTTGCTCTGAAGCCCAATGTTTTTTTTCGACGACCTCACGCAAAAGTATCATTAACATCGCATAACCGCCCCCGAAAGTTACTGCACCGATTTTCGCAAAAGTTATGAAGAGATCAAGCAAAATTTTTACGTCCAAGATTAAATCTCAGCTCCCGATACAAAAATAAAAATTTATTGCATTCTTTGATACATGATTCTATTTCCGTTCGGGAAGGTCATAATTAAAATATTTCCTGACTGCGTGATATCTACGTTTGCAGTAAATTCTACTCCTTGACTGTTGCGGCCTGTTAAAGTATTTCCGTTGAGCTGATAGACTCCGGTTTCTGCGGGGATTCCATTTATCCAGCCGTAATAATTATTATCACGATCATATTGCAGAACCCATTGACTATTATCAACGACTGCTGACCACTTGCCGTAAATATTTACGCTTTGAGTCGGTGCTGGTGCAGGAGTCGGCACAGGAGCAGGAGCTGGAGGCAATGTATTTTTTCGCTTGAAGATTTCTGCCTGGAATTCCTCGAGTCCCTCAAGATCTTTTGTGAACGTAATAACGAGGCTGTTTGTCTCTTGATTCAACATCGCGAAAATTACACCTTTGTTCCCGTCAAGAACATTTATTGTAATCCTGTCATCAATCGGCATAAACGTGCCTGCTAATTTATTGTTTATGTAGTAGCGCGAGTCCTCGAATACTAAATTTCTGCCTTCTGAACCTTCCCACGCGCCATTGAACCAGTTTGACGGAAACCATTCATCTTTTAACGGGTAAAGATAACGCACCTCACCTGTTTTGACTGAGCCTAAGCACCATAAATGTTTATTTCCGTCTGACATGACAACTGCAAAATCTTCCGTCAGAGTCAAGCCTTCAGGAGTCGCGATTCTCAAAATAGGAACTTCGCCGGACGTGTCAAGAGTTATAACAACAGGATTTGAATTTTGCCCGTAAACGTCCATATTTCCGGAATAAGACGCATTTGTCATCGAAAACGAGCCTATCTCAAGCACAAGATTTGAGGGAGCTAAAATTTTTTCTCCGCCGTTCAATTGCGGAAATTCGCGGGCCTCTGCATAACGTCCACTCAATAATTTTGCGCCGTCAGTCTTCGTAAATTCTACATATGGGCCAAAACGTTGATCTGATTTCGCCTGATCCGGTGTGATGTCAGCAAATGCAGTCGAGACCGAGAAAATTATTATTACCAGCAATAAAGCAAATTTCTTCATGATTCTAATCTCCTAGCACTGCACAAACGCAGGAGTATCGGCAGGAGCGTTTAAAAATTTTTCCAGCTCGTCATCAAGTTTTAAAAGCGTAATCGAGAAGCCCTCCATATCTAAAGAAGTCATATAGTTGCCGACTAAAGTTTTTGCTACGTTGATTTTCTTAGCGTCAAGAACGTTTTTAACGTGCTTATTTGCTACAAAGAGTTCCATTAAAGGAGTTCCGCCCATGCCGTTAATCATGACTGCTACTTTATCACCGGCGTTATAGATTCCTTCAGCAAAAATTTTCTCAAGCAGTTTATCAGCAATATCATTGACGGTTGAAATTTTTTCTCTATGAGTGCCGGGTTCACCGTGAATACCGATTCCGATTTCTATTTCATCATCAGCTAAATCAAAACTGGGTTTACCTGCTGCGGGGACTGTGCAGGCATTTACGGCCATTCCCATTGAGCGCACATTTGATATAACTTTTTCTGCGACTCGTTTAACGTCTTCAAGTTCAAGTCCTGACTCAGCTGCTGCACCCGCGATCTTGTGAACAAAAACTGTTCCTGCGATTCCTCTGCGTCCTGTCGTCCATGTTGAGTTTTCGATTGCGACATCATCAGCGGTTATTACTTGATCGACTTTGATTCCTTCATCGCGTGCCATATCAGCAGCCATCTCGAAATTCATAACGTCGCCGGTATAATTTTTTATGACGAGCAAAACGCCTTTCCCGCCGTCAACAGCTTTTATAGCCTCGTAAACCTGATCTGGAGTCGGTGAAGTAAAAACAGCTCCAGCCACAGCACCGTCAAGCATGCCGCGCCCGACAAAACCTCCGTGCGAAGGCTCATGACCTGACCCGCCTCCGGAAACAAGCGCAACTTTTGAACTTTTACCGCCTGCACGCACAAGAACGTCAAAGCCTTCGAGTCTCTTAACGTACTGGGGAAAAGCTGCCGTCATTCCGTCGAGCATTTCATCAACAATGTTATCAACCTGATTAATTAATTTCTTCATGATAAATCCTCCTTTGAAAATTTATAATTTAGAAGCGTCTCTTGATTCTTCAGCTGCTGCCAAAACAGAGTCAAGTGTTGCGCCTCCTGCTGCCTCAACTGCTGCACATACTGCGCCTTCGATTAATGGTGCGTCGGCGATTTCTGCGCGGATTTCTTCTCCGTCGTCTTCTAATAATTCAATTGCGGTTTCTGCGCTCATTATTGCGCTTCCGATGTCTGCGAGGATTGCTACTCCTTCACCCTGATTCGCTGCTCTTATTGCGTCGGCGATTCTTTGTGCGTCTGTGCCGATTGAGCCATCTTCGAGACCTCCTGCGGGAATAATTCCGGGGTTGCCTTGTGCCATTTCGTTAGCGAGATCGCAGACTCCTTCGGCAATTTTCCAGCTGTGAGAGACAATTACTATTCCGACCATGATAAATTATTCTCCTTTGAGTGAGTCTCTTATTGCTTCAAGTGTGATTGCTGCACTAGTCGCGCCGGGGTCTTGATGGCCGATACTGCGTTCACCGAGATAACTTGCGCGTCCCTTAGTGGCGATAATAGTTTTTGTGAACTCAACGCCGTTATTAGCAGCTTTACACGCAGAGTCGAGAGCTTTTACAATGTCTGCGCCCGATTCTATTTCTTGACAGTAAGACTCATAAGCCGGGATTAAAGCGTCTAACATAGTTTTTTCGCCTTTGACGGCCTTCCCGCGTTTCTGGATTCCTGCGATTGCTGCCTCAAATGCTGACTTGAAATCTTGTGCGGTTAATTGTGTCTTGCCTGCTAAAATTTTCCCTGCTTCCATGTATGCTGTACCGTAGAGAGGCCCTGACGCTCCGCCGACTTTGGATAAAAGAGTCATTCCGGTTTTCTTGAGGGCTGCTCCGATGTCGTTATCGCAGGGAGAAATTTTTTCTTTGACGGCCTCAAACCCTCGCGCCATATTAATGCCGTGATCTGAGTCTCCTATTTCGCGGTCTAATTCAGTGAGGAAGTCTTTATTTGCTATAATTCTATTGCTAATTTGTGTAATACATTCATAAACGCTCATGAAAAATAGCCTCCTTTTATAAATAACTGCACGTGATTTAATGAGAATATTACACTAAAATTTTAATTTATGGGAGAACTTTACGCGATGAATTTTGCAATAGCTGTAATTTTGCTGACGACATTTTTTGTGCTCGCTTGGTATTGTATCAAGGGTTATAACTTGATGATAGGTTTTCTTGCGATGACTATTTTATGGATAACTTTATCACTTGCTGGGAGTCTTATTTCGACGGGTGAGCCGCTTGTAATGATTCTCAATAAAATTTTTCAGTCTGCGCCGGAAAGCTGGGGATATGCACTTGTAAATATCTGCTGGGGTACATGGTTTGGGCGTGTATTAATGGAAACGGGTATAGCCTCGACTCTTATACGCAGGACTGTAGAACTAAGCGGCGACAAAATATCAATAACAATTTTATTATTGAATCTCGTTACAGCTTTGATATTTTCATCAATGACGGGAGCAGGGCCTGTTATTGCGATAGGAGTTATAGTGCTGCCGATTTTAATATCACTTGGGATTCCTAAGGCAGCAGCAATATTTTCATTTATGGGGAGTGTAGCAGCAGGAATTTATTTAAACCCGATAAATTTTGCACAACATCGAATATTTTTTCTGAGACCGTCAGAGCTTCAAGAATTTAATTTTAGCTGGTACGTAAGGCACTGGGGCGGTATTGCTTCAATAATTATGTTTGCAGTAACGAGTTTGCTTGCGATATTTTACATCAGCCGCTCGAAAGTAAATAGACAATGGGCAGCAGAGACTCATAATTTAACGCAGAATGAGGCACCTGTTTACGCGTTAATTTTGCCTGTTGTGCCTGTTATTCTGAATATTGCATTTAATTTTTCGGTTATAGGCGGGTTTGTGATTGCGGGATTTGCGGCGTTATTCTTGTGCGGTAAAATGTCGGGAACTTTCCGCGAAAATTGCCAGCTCGTGAACAAATTATATTATGATGCAGTTGTCGATACAGCCCCGTTGACAGGCTTTATATTAACTGTGCCGATGTTTAACACTGCTGCAAAATATGCGTCGCCGTACTTCAATATTATAATCGGAGGGATAATGCCGCGTAGTGAAATTATTATTTGCGTTGTATTTGCTGTATGTTTGTTCATGGGATTATTTCGTGGGCCTGTGAATCTTTTCGGGTGCGGTGCTGCGACTTTGGGCGTGCTGCTAAATGCTGAAAATTTTTCTGTGCCGTTCTTGTATGGAGTCTTTGTTATCCCGTCAATAACTGTAGGTGTTGCAAGCTGTATCACTCAATCAAGCCTGGCATGGGGGCTCGCTTACACGAAAACAGAATCTCGCGACTTCTTGAAACTCTCTATCCCAAACGCTTATATAACAGGTATTTTGCAGTATATAGCCGTATATTTATTGCTGGGTGGTCTGGGTGAGTCATTATAAATTAATCGCGTAAATTCCTGATACACAATTAAGAGATTTCAACGTAAAATTAATTTACCCAAATAAAATTATTTCTCTAATGAAGGGAGAACTATATTAATGAATTTCGGCGTAGATTTTATTATCGGCTGTATTTTACTTCTAACGTTCTTCGCGCTTGCATGGTATTGTATCAAGGGCTATAACTTGATGATAGGCTTTCTTGTCATCACAATTTTATGGACAGTTTTACCATTAGGCGGGACTCTCTTTGTCTCTGAAGCATTCTTGAAGGCCAATCCGGTTTTAATGTTCGGTGAAGGTACAGGGACGACTCTTGTATCGATTTTGAACAGGATTTATCAATCAGCTCCCGAAGGTTGGGGAACAACGCTTGTAAACGTGTGCTGGGGCGCATGGTTCGGACGTGTATTAATGGATACCGGCATAGCTTCGACTCTTATTCGCAAAACAGTAGAACTCGGCGGAGATAAACCAGTTGTAACAATTTCATTATTGAATCTCGTTACAGCATTAATTTTCACGTCAATGACAGGAGCAGGCCCCGTTATTGCAATCGGCGTTATTGTTCTTCCCATTTTGATGTCTCTGGGAGTACCGAAGGCAATTGCAATGTTCACGTTTATGGGTTCTGTAGCGTCAGGAATTTATTTAAATCCCGTAAATTTTGCGCAATATCGTGCATTCTTTATAAAACCGTCAGAAATGCCTGATTTCACACTTGGCTGGTATGCGTCTCACTGGGGTTATGCAGCATTAGCGATTATGTTAGTAGTAACAACTTTGCTTGCTATGTTCTATCTTGGCCGCTCGAAATCTCACAGACAGTGGGCAGCTCAGACGAGAACGCCTCAAGCAGCACAGAAGGACGCACCTATTTACACGTTAATTTTGCCGGTAGTGCCTGTAATTCTTAATATTGCGTTTAATTTCTCAGTTATCGGCGGGTTTGTTATTGCAGGTTTTGCGGCGTTATTTTTGTGCGGGAGGATGTCGGGAACTTTCCGCGAAAATTGCCAGCTCGTGAACAAATTATATTATGAAGGTGTTGTCGATACAGCTCCGTTAGTAGGATTCCTGCTTACACTTCCGATGTTCAATCAGGTTGCTACGTATGCATCGCCATACTTCAATGTTGTAATAGGTGATATTATGCCGACTTCAGAGCTTGTTGTCTGCGTAGTGTTTGCTGCGTTGTTATTCATGGGATTATTCAGAGGGCCTATGACTCTTGTAGGATGCGGAGCTGCGACTCTGGGTGTTCTCTCACATGTTGCGAAATTTTCTGTGCCGTTCCTGTATGGAGTTTTTGCGATTCCTACAATTACAGTAAATATCGGCTGTTGTATCACTCAATCGTGGGTAGCTTGGGGACTTGCTTACACGAAAGTTGAATCGCGCGACTTCTTGAAACTTTCTATCCCGAACGCCTATGCAACAGGTATTTTGCAGTATGCGGCAGTATATTTATTATTGACCGGATTCGGCGCGGCTTGGATGGTAGGTTAAAATTTGATATTATGCCCTCTCGTTGTTAATAAAAAAATGGGAGGGTTTATTATTATGAGAATGAGAAAAATTTTTCTTGCTGTAGTAATTATATTTTCGCTGAGTCCTTTAGTTTGTGCTGAAACATGGATAATCAAGGCCGGTGATAAATCTTCAGCTGTAAATCTTGAAGTTACCAGCCGTGAGCCCGCAAAAAAAATCGGCTTAATCGGAGCAATGGATGTTGAAATCGCTTTATTGAAGGAGTCTGCTGTTATCATCAAGACAGAAAAAATTGCGGGAATGGAATTTTTCAGCGGCAAAATCGGAAGTGCTGACATAGTAATCGTTAAATCAGGAGTCGGCAAGGTCAACGCGGGAATCTGTGCGCAAATTTTGATAACTCATTTCGGAGTGAACGAAATAATAAATACTGGTGTAGCCGGCTCTCTAAGGTCAGATTTGAATATTAGCAGTATAGTTATTGCTGTTGACTGTGTGCAGCATGATTTTGACGTATCACCGTTAAATTTCGCAAAAGGCGAGATCCCTTATACTGGAAAATTTGCATTTGAGACCGATGATAAATTACGCGGTGAAATTGTGAAAGCTGCTAAAAAATTTGCTCCGTTCAGAAATATTGTAGAGGGCAGAATTTGCACGGGAGATCAATTTATAAGCGATAAATCACAGAAAGACGCGATTACAAAAAATTTCGGCGGGGACTGCTGCGACATGGAAAGCGGCGCGATCGCACAAGTTTGTTACTTGAATAATATTCCGTTCGCAATTATACGCGCAATTTCTGACAGTTCAGACTCAAGCGATTACGAAGAATTTAAAGAAGTTACAGCGAGATTAAGTGCTTCAATAGTTAAATCAATGCTTGAAGGGAGATAAATTTTTCAATGCCAGAACGCAAAGTACGCATGGGAATAGATGTCGGCGGAACTTATACAAAATGTGTCGCGATGGACAATTTGACTCATGAGATTATCGGCAAAAATGAAGTCAAGACCACCCATGACGATAAAGACGGAGTCGCAGCAGGTGTCGTGCAGTCATTCAGAAATTGCATGGCCGAAAATGGAATCAAGCCCGAAGATGTTGTATTTGTCGCTCACTCAACAACGCAGGCAACTAACGCATTTATCGAAGGTGATGTAGCAAATGTCGGAGTCTTCGGTGTTGCGGGCGGATGGTTTGAAAGTTTGTTAGCAAAACGCCAGCTCGCTTTAAATGATATTGTGTTAGACCCTAAGACTCAGAAGGTTATAAAAATTTTCAACGCCTTTGCACGCAAGAAAGCATTAACCCCAGAATTAGTAAACAGCACAGTTGATGAATTAATCAGCAAGGGTGCTCAAGTCATAGTCGCGTCTATGGCATTCGGAGTTGACAGCATGGGCGAAGAACAAATGATTCACGATGCAGCAGCCAGCAAAAATGTACCTGCAACAATGGCTTCTGATATTACAAAACTTTACGGGCTCACAAGACGCACTCGAACAGCAGCAATCAACGCTTCAATATTGCCCAAAATGATAGCAACTGCAAACGCTACAGAAAGTTCAGTCAGGAAGGCCGGAGTTACAGTCCCGTTAATGATTATGCGCGGTGATGGCGGAGTCATGGAAATTAACGAAATGAGAAAACGTCCGATTTTGACAGCTTTATCTGGGCCTGCTGCGTCCGTTATGGGATCATTGATGTATTTGCGTGCGTCGAATGCAATTTATTTCGAGGTCGGCGGAACAACTACAAATATCGGAGTTATAAAAAATGGCCGTCCCGGTGTTGATTACGCGCAGATCGGAGGCCATGACACTTATATAAGCTCGCTCGATGTTAGAATTTTAGGTTGTGCGGGCGGTTCGATGGTCAGAATCAATGATAAAGAAGTAGTCGATGTCGGCCCTAGAAGTGCTCATATTGCGGGGTGCGAGTATGCCTGCTTTACTCCTGAAGATGAAATTGTTGATCCTCAAATTGAAATGGTAAGCCCTAAACCAGGAGACCCCGGCGATTATGTGATTATCAGGCTTAAGAGCGGCAAAAAAATTTGTTTCACGAACACCGACGCAGCTAATGTGTTAGGCTTGATTGACGAGAAATATTTTGCTCACGGTAACGCAAACGCAGCAAGAAAAGCAATGCAGCCCGTTGCAGATAAACTCGGAATCACCGTTGAAGATTTAGCGACTCAGATTTTAGAGAAGGATTACGAGAAAGTCAGCGCGTGTATTCATGCCCTCGCCGATAAATATCAGTTAGATCAAGAAAGCATGAAACTTGTAGGTTGCGGAGGCGGTGCAGCGTCTTTAGTTCCTTATTGCGCTAACAAAATGGGACTTCAATACAGTATCCCGGAAAATGCAGAAGTAATTTCATCAATCGGAGTTGCTCTCTCAATGGTGCGTGATGTTGTAGAAAGAGTCATCCCTAATCCCACGCAGGAAGATATTAGAGAACTCAAGAAAGAAGCTACAGACGCGGCTGTAAGTTCGGGTGCTGCTCCTGACACTGTAGAGGTTCATATTGAAATCGACTCGCAAACCGGAAAAGTTACGGCCATTGCAACAGGTTCAACGGAAGTAAAGACTACAGATTTATTGAAAGAGTGCGACGAGTCAGAAGCAGAACAACTCGCAAAAGAGGATTTCGGATCAAAAGTCAGCAACATTCATTTAGCGGCCAAGACAGATAAATTTTATGTCTATCAGGGCGACAAAGACGAGAAGCACCCTGTTAGAATCGTTGACAAGAAGGGATTTATACGCGTTCAATGCTCGCAGGCTGAAGTCGTTAAATGCAAGGTCAGTGATTATCTTGATGAAGTGCGCAGGCTTTGGGAAGATACAGCAGTATTCAAGACTGACTCAATTTTGAGACCTGATTATTTTGTCTGCTTTGGCCCTAGAGTCAGCGATTACAGCGCAGTAGATCTCGAACATATAGAGTTGTTGATGGATTTGGACATCGGCGACAGGGACTCTGACGAAGAAATTATAATTGTCGGCTCAATCACTGAAATATAATGAACTGGGATTACATAAGGGAAAAATTAAGGCCGATTGCTGACGGGTTATTTGGCAAGCAGAGAGTCTCACGTTACGAGAAACCGCAATATAAAATCAGAGAACTTGACTCAATGCTCGCAAAACTCGTGAAGATTCCTGCTGTTGAATGGCGTAATTATGTTTTCTCGCGGGAAATTCTGAACGGGAAATTTAACGACTCACAGCGTCTTGACTGGACAATAAAATCTATTGAGTGCGGGAAATCTTACGCGGAAAAATTGACTCTTGACTACAACACTAATGACCCTGACGAACTCGCGCGCGCTCTTGGTCTGAAGGTGAGTTATCCTCAATACCCGGAAAAAACTGATAGAGTCTTGTTCGCAGATTTTGCAATGCCCGATAAGATTAATATTTTCATGGACGCTGTATATCGAGCGGAGAGACTTTTACAGAAGCACGCAATAAAACGAGTTTTGACGGAAAATTTGAAGCCCGCTAAATTGATTCTTGCGCACGAGATATTTCACTTTGTCGAGGAGAAATACAAGCGGGAGATTTTCACGAAGACCGAAAAAATTAGACTTTGGAGTCTCGGCCCTCTGCATAATGACTCAGGAATTTACGCACTCGGAGAAATTGCAGCGATGTCGTTTGCTCAAGAGTTATGCAATTTGCCTTATTCGCCTTATGTAATGGATGTATTTCTTGTGTATGATTATTCGCCTAATGATGCAAGCGGATTATACGAGGAAATTATGACTCTGGCAGGTTTAGAGCCGTGAAAGCTAGTACGCGCACTCATTACGGGCGGGGAGGGGGTTCGGGGGAACGG